>NZ_JBITMC010000022.1:0-90732 GCF_044465805.1 Micromonospora sp. NPDC049497
TCCCCCGCAACCAACTATACGCGCCGCCGGGGCTGGCCCGCGCCCAGCCCGTGGCCATCCCCCCCCACCCCTACCCCCGGCGCCCCGGGGGGGGGGCCCCCCGGCGCCCCCCCCCCGGGCCCCACGACGCGTGCGGGTCAGTCGACGATCGTGGCGTGCAGGATGCCCCGCCCGAACGTCGCCGCGAACAGCGTGCTCGTCGCCGCGTGGAAGTGCACGTCCATGACCGGTACGGCCGGGAAGCTCGCCCCCACCTTCAGCCAGGTGCGGCCCAGGTTGGGGCTGAAGAAGACGCCCATGTCCGTGCCGATGTAGAGCCAGCCCTGCTTCTTCGGGTGGCGGATCACGTCGTTGACCGGGGACTGCGGCAGGTTGCCGGAGATGTCCGTCCAGGTCGCCCCGCCGTCATTGGTCATCAGCACGTGCGGCTGCGTCTCGCTCTCCCAACGGAACCCGGAGTACGTCGCCCAGGCCATGTCGGGGTTCTGCGGGTCCACCGTGACGCGGGTGATCCACCGGTCCGGCAGGTCCGGGTCGGTGGCCTTCGTCCAGGTCGCGCCGCCGTCCCGGGTCACCGACAGGTGGCCGTCGTCGGTGCCCACGTACACGGTGTCCTCGTCGGTCGGGGCGATGCCGATGGTCGTGATCGTCGCGTACGACGTGGCGTTGCGCGGCGTGGGTCCGCCGGTGAGGTCCGGGCTGACCGCCCGCCAGGTCCGGCCCCGGTCGTCGGAGCGGTTGAGCACGTTGGACCCGAAGTAGACGGTGTCCGGAGCGCCCGGAGCGATCTCCAGCGGTGACACCCAGTTGAACCGGGTGCCCGCGAACCGCGCCCGGATCGACGTCATCGAGTCGCCGCCGTTGTCGGAGCGGGCACACCCGCCGTTCTGCGAGCAGGCGAACACGTTCAACTGGTCGACCGGGTTGATGCGGTTCATCATCCCGTCGCCGCCCCGGTACAGGTTCCAGTCGCTGCCGCCCCAGGACCGCAGCGACCCGTTGTCCTGCGTGCCACCGGAGACGCGGGAGCGGTCGGTCGTGCTGACGTCCATCGCGTAGAACTGCATGTACGGCTGCACGGACGCCGCCGCCCAGGTGCCGATGACGTTGCCGCCCTGGTCGTTCCAGTAGAGGCCGCCGTCGTTGCCGATGTACACCCGGCCGGGGTTGTGCGGGTCCCAGGCCATGGCGTGCTGGTCGGCGTGGATGCCGCGGCCGGTCACCCACGTGCGGCCACCGTCGTGCGACTCCATCATCGGTACGCCGGCGGAGAAGACGTGGTCGGCGTCGGCCGGGTCGACCCAGAGCCGGCCGAACCACCAGGCGAACCCACCGTCGGCGGCGTCCAGCGCGGGCTCCCCGGTCAGCGGGCGGGTCCAGGTGGCGCCCGCGTCGTCGGAGACGAAGAAGCCGGTCAGGTTGCCGATCCTGTCGTTGGTGATCGCGTACGCCCGGCTGGGGTCGCTCGCCGCGAACGCCACGCCGATGCGGCCGGGCTCGGTGTCCGGAGCCGCCAGCGGCGCGCCAATCCGTGTCCACGTCGCGCCGCCGTCGGTGGAGCGGTGGAGGCCGGAGCCGGGACCGCCGTACTCGCGGCCGTCGGGGTAGCGCAGCTTGTCCCACATGGCCGCCAGGAGGACGTCCGGGTCGGCGGGGTTGATCGCCACGTCGATCGCGCCGGTGGAGTCGTTCAGCCCGTCGAGCACCTGCTTCCAGGTCTCGCCGCCGTCGGTCGACAGGTAGACGCCCCGGTCGCCGCCGGTGTCAAACAGCCGGCCCTGGGCGGCGACGACGATCCGGCGCGGGTCGGTCGGGTCGATCCGGATCCGGCCGATCGCCCCGGTCTCGGTCAGGCCGATGCTCTCCCAGGTCGCCCCGCCGTCGGTCGAGCGGTAGACGCCGGTGCCGTAGTAGGAGCCACCGCCGCCGTGGTCCGGTTCGCCGGTGCCCGCGTACAGGGTGCCGTCGGGGGTGATCGCCAGCGCACCCATCGACTGCGGCAGGTCGTCGGACCAGGTGCTGGTCATCGTCGCGCCGCCGTCGGTGCTCTTCCACACGCCACCGGTGCCGGCCGCCACGTAGAGCGTGCCGGGCGTGTCCGGGTCGATCACCACGTCGATGAGCCGGCCGCCGACGTTGGTCGGGCCGAGCTGCTGCCACCGCACATCGGTCAGCTGGGGCGCGCCCCGACGGGTCGCACCCTCCAGCGCCCGGGTCTGCGCGAGGGCCTCCTCGTACGCGGTCGCCGGGATCGACCCGTCGGCGTTGGCCCGCTGCGCCCACATCCACTCGGAGGGCTCCGCCGGGTTCTCCTTCTCCTCCACCGCGACCGGCACCGGCGGGTTGCCCGCCAGATGCACCAGCGTGGTCGCGGCGGTCAGGGCGGCGACCGCCGTGACCGCACCGACCAACCGGAACCGTGTCCGTCTCGACAGCTTCGACCGCACAGGTCACCCCCGGCCCCGGCGGCATCGCCGCCGCTCGATTTCGGGTCAGCGTACGCAACAATCGACCGGCGTGGAAGCCGGTGACCGGCGAAAACAAGCCTCCCGAATGTCGCACCGTCGGGAGAGGATGACGGACAGCCGTCACACTGGAGGTCCACTGTGCTCATCGTCGCCGGAAGTCTGCACGTCGACCCGGAGGGTCGGGACGACTACCTCGCCGGGTGCGTCGAGGTCGTCCGGGCGGCCCGGTCCACGCCGGGCTGCCTCGACTTCGCCCTCAGCGTCGACCTGGTGGAGCCGGGCCGGATCAACGTCTACGAGCGGTGGGACTCCGAGGAGCAGCTGCTCGACTTCCGGGGCTCCGGGCCGAGCGGGGAGCAGGTGGTGGCGATCCGGGGCGCCGAGGTGCACCGCTACCTGATCTCCGGCGTCCAGGCCCCCTGACGCGGTCATCGCCGTCCTCAGGACGGTGGCGGGGTCGGCGGGGGCTCCGGCGGCAGGCCGGGGGCGAGGCGGCGCAGCGAGGTGAACGCCGGCACCAGCGCGTCGTACAGCTCGGCGTACACCGGCAGCAGGGACGCGTACGTGGCGGCGGCGGCCGGCTCGGGGCGTGCGGTCTCGGTGATCTCCACCAGGTCGGCGGCCACGTCGATGGAGGCGACCAGCCCGAGCGCCTGCATGCCGAGCAGGGCCGCACCGTAACTGGACCCCTCGTGCCCGGCGGGGAAGCGCACCGGCATGCCCAGCACGTCGGCGAGCATCTGCCGCCACAGCGGGCTGCGGGCGAACCCGCCGCTGGCCCGGATCTCCCGCACCTCGTTGCCGGCCGCCCGTACCGAGGCCATGACCAGCGCCAACTGCTGGCAGACCCCCTCCAGGGCGGCCCGCACGAGGTGGGTGCGGCGGTGCCCGTGGGTCAACCCCACGTACGCCCCGCGCGGCAGCGCACTCCAGTGCGGGGCGCGCTCGCTGAGCAGGTACGGCAGCATGATCAGCCCGCCGGAACCGACCGGGGCCTTCGCGGCCTCCGCGAGCAGTTCCGCCTCGGCGTGCTCGCCCAGCTCGGGAGCGAGCGCGTCGCCGGCCCAGCCGAGCACGAGGCCGCCGTTGTTGATCGCACCGCCGACCACCCACCGGTTCTCGGTCAGGGCGTAGCAGAAGACACCGCCGAGCGGGTCGACACCGGGGTGCTCCACCATCACCCGCATCGCGCCGCTGGTGCCGATCGAGCAGGCCATCACGCCCGGGGCGACCGCGCCGAGCCCGAGGTTGGCGAGCGGGCCGTCACCGGCGCCGACCACGACCCTCGTGTCCGGCGGCAGCCCGGTCGCGGCGGCGGCCTCGGCGGTCACGCCCCGCAGCACCCTGGTGGTGGGGACCAGCTCGGGCAGCTGCTCCTCGGTGATGCCGGCGATCCCCAGGGCCTCCTCGTCCCAGGTGAGCTGGTGGATGTCCATCAACCCGGTGGCCGAGGCGATCGAGTGGTCCGTCATCAGGGCGTCGCAGAACCGCAGCAGGACCCAGTCCTTGATGCCCACCCAGTACGCGACCCTGCCGAACGTCGTCGGCTCCTGCTCGGCGTACCAGAGCAGCTTGGGCAGCGGTGCCATCGGGTGGACGGGGGTGCCGGTGCGGCGGTGCAGGGCCAGCCCGGAGGGGACCGCCCGCAGTCGTTCGGCCTGCCGGGCGGCCCGGGAGTCGGCCCAGGTGACCGACGGGGTGAGGGGGTTGCCGTTCGGGTCCAGCCCGATCAGGCTGTGCATCACGCTGCTGAACGCCAGGCCGGCGATCGGCCGGCCCACCTCCGCCACCACCGTGCGGATTGACTCGATGGCGGCGGCGTAGATGGCGTGCGGGTCCTGTTCGGCGTACCCGGGTTGCGGTTCGTCCAGCGGGTAGCCGACCGAGTGGTGTGCCAGCTGGTCGCCGTTGACGTCGAACGCGACGGCCTTGGTGCTGGTGGTCCCGAGATCGACGCCGATCACGATGCCGGGGGTGGTGTCGCCCACCGACTCACCCCCTCGCCGTACCTGCCGGGACGCTGCGCCTGACGCTACCGACGCCTCCGCCGGGCCGTACGGCGAACGGGACAGCCGGCGCGCGACACGCCCGAACGGGGTGAATCGACGCAGCGAAACCGCCCTATCGTCCGGGTTGCTCCACCGATCGGGCAATTTGCACATAGCAGCCCGTCCCCGTTGACGTCCACCGGAGTTAATCCGAATGACACCCCGGTTGGTGGCCTGCGCGGCGGAGGAGTCGGCATGGCAAGGACTGATTCGACGGGTTCGACCTGGCGGTACCGGTGGGCACACCGGCAGAACGATCGGCGGCAGCGGGTCTTCCGCAGCGCCGACGAGGCATGGCGAAGGCGGGACGAGGAACTGCGGCGCCTGCGTACGCTCGCCGGGACCTTCACGGGCTCGGCCGCCGCGGGCGCCGGGCTTCCGCTGGAGCTGGGCCCCGACGAGGTGGTGTTCTGGGCGCTGCCGGCCGCGCAGCTGGTCGAGGTACGGCACACGGCGGTGCTCCCGGCACCGGACCTGACGGTCGCCCCGCAGGCCACGCCGATCCGGTCCCGCCGTCCGGACGGGATCCGGGTCGCCGACGCCGGAATGGCGGTCATCACCAGCCGGCGGCTGGTGCTGCTCGGCGGTCGCGGCCGGCGCGACTGGGCGTACGGGAAGATGACCGGCCTGTCCCACGACCCGGCGGCGCCGGTCACCCTGATCCAGGTACTCGACCGGCGGCGGGCCTCCGGGGTGCTGCTCCCCGCCGACGTGGCGGCCGACTTCCGGTTCAAGCTGACGCTGGCGTTCGCCGACGCGATCGAGCAGCGGCACGCGGTGATCGCCCAACTCGACGAGGCGATCGCCGAGCACGCGCAGCTCAAGCCGTTCCGGCCGACGATCGCCACCCCGGCGCAGGCCCGGTTGAGCGGCTTCGTGCCCGGCGGCCGGCGCACGGTGGCGGTCGCCGCCGGCATCGCCCTGCTGGTACCCGCCGTGCTCCTGGAGTCCGACCCGTCCGACCCGACGTCGGAGGTGGCGATCGCCGCGACACCCGCGCCGGGTCCGTCGGTGACCCCGTCGCTCCCGGCCGCGCCGGCCGTCGCGGCTCCCCGACCGAAGCGCGCCGCGCCGTCTCCGTCGCCGGCCCGGGACCGGTTCTGCGGCGCGCCGGAGAACCCGCTGGGGTACGGCTTCTGCGACGGCACGCGGATCCGCAGGCCCGCCGCCGAGGTGTGCGACCACTTCGACTGCGTGCCGGAGTTCTGGTCCGGCCGGGGGTACCTGGTGGAGTGCGGCGACGGCTCGGTCAGCCTGGCCGGGGGCAGTCCCCGTGCGTGCGGCGAACACGGCGGCGTCCGCCACACGTTCCGGAGTTGACGCTCCTCCGGCCGGTCGCCGGGCACGGGGCAGCCGGCCGTCCTCGAAGGATGTGATGCTGACCGGCGTCGGCGGTCCGAGGAGGCGTATGCGCGGCGACGACCATCGCTGGCTCCGCGAGGCCGTGGAGCTGGCCAGACGCTGCCCGCCGACCGTCACCGCGTACGCGGTCGGGGCGATCGTGGTCGCGGCCGACGGCACGGAACTGGCCCGTGGCCACTCCCGGGAGACCGACCCGCGCGTCCACGCGGAGGAGGTGGCCCTGGCCCGGCTCGCCGGCCGGTCGCTCGACCTCGGCGCCGCGACCCTCTACTCGTCGCTGGAACCGTGCAGCAGCCGGCGCTCCCGACCCCGCACCTGCACCGAACTCGTCATCTCCGCCGGGATCGGTCGGGTCGTCTTCGCCCTCCGGGAACCGCCGCTGCTCGCCCACTGCGAGGGTGCCGAGCTGTTGCGCGACGCCGGGATCGAGGTCGTCGAGATCCCCGCCCTGGGCCCGGGAGTCCGGGAGGCCAACCACCACCTCACCGGGTGAGCCGGACCCGCGCGGCCCGGACGTTGCCTGACCGGGCCTGGCCTGCTGTGATGGGCGGTCATGGGGGTCGCGGAGGTGCACCGCACGGTCGAGGCGGTCTGGCGGATCGAGTCCGGGCGGGTGGTCGCCGCGCTGGCGGGCATGGTGCGGGACGTCGGGTGGGCCGAGGAGCTGGCGCAGGACGCCCTGGTCAGCGCGTTGGAGAGCTGGCCGCGCGACGGCGTGCCGACCAACCCGGGGGCGTGGCTCACGGCGGTCGGGAAGCGGAAGGCGATCGACGGGTTGCGCCGCCGCGCACTGCTCGACCGCAAGGTCACCGAGCTCGGCCACGAGCTGGGCGACGACGCGTTCACCCCGGACTTCGACGCCGCGCTGGACGAGCCGATCACCGACGACCTGCTGCGGCTGGTCTTCACCGCCTGCCACCCGGTGCTGACCCCACCGGCGCGGGCCGCCCTGACCCTGCGGGTGATCGGCGGGTTGAAGGTCGAGGAGATCGCCCGCGCCTTCCTGGTGCCGGAGACCACGATCGGGCAGCGGATCACCCGGGCGAAGAAGACCCTCGCCGACGCGAAGGTGCCGTTCGAGGTGCCCGGCCCGACCGAGCGCGCCGAGCGGCTCGGCAGCGTGCTGGAGGTCGTCTACCTGATCTTCAACGAGGGGTACTCGGCCACCCGGGGCGACGACTGGATGCGCCCGCAACTCTGCGCGGACGCGCTGCGACTGGCCCGCATCCTCCAGGGCCTCATGCCGGACGAGCCCGAGGTGCACGGCCTGGCCGCGCTGCTGGAGATCCAGGCGTCCCGGACCGCCGCCCGCACCGACGCCCACGGCGAGCCGGTCCTCCTGCTGGAGCAGGACCGCAGCCGCTGGGACCGCCTGCTCATCCGGCGGGGCCTGACCGCGCTGGACCGGGCCCGCGCCCGCACCGACCAACCCGGCCCGTACGTCCTCCAGGCGGAGATCGCGGCGTGCCACGCGCGGGCGCGTACGCCGGCCGAGACGGACTGGGCGCGGATCGCCGCCGGCTACGCGGAACTGGCCCGCGTCGCCCCGTCGCCGGTCGTGGAGCTGAACCGGGCCGTCGCGGTGTCCTTCGCCGACGGCCCGGCCGCCGGTTTGTCGGTGGCGCGGGCGCTGGTGGACGAGCCGGCCCTGGCCGGGTATCACCTGCTGCCCAGCGTGATCGGCGACCTGCTGGCGAAGCTGGGGCGCTACGACGAGGCGCGCGCCGAGTTCGAGCGGGCGGCCACGATGACCGGCAACGAGCGGGAGATCGCCCTGCTGCGCGACCGGGCCGCCGACTGCGCGCGGGGGGTCGCGCCGACCCGCTGAAAAACCTCGGCGGCGGTGTCGGATCCGCGTCCGGTCGTTCGACGCGTCAGTGAGAGCCGGACCTGCCGGCACCGCGACCGGCGACCGGCCGGACAGACGAGGAGATCCCCATGACGACGACGGCGAACGCGATCCCCGCCCGGTCCGCGGTGGCGGGCGTTGCCTCCGACCGTACGACCAACCGGGCCCTGCTGGCCGCCGGAGCGGCCGCCGGACCGGTGTTCACCCTGGTGGCCAGCGCGCAGGTCCTGCTCCGCGACGGCTTCGACCTGGGCCGCCAGCCGCTCAGCCTGCTCGCGCTCGGCGACCTCGGCTGGATCCAGATCGCCGCCTTCGTCGGCGCCGGGCTGCTCGCCCTGGCCGGCGCGGTCGGCATGCGACGCACGCTGCCCGGCGGACCCGCCCGCAGGTGGGGAGCGGCGCTGGTCGCCGCCTACGGCACGGGCCTGATCGTCGCCGGCGTGCTGGTGGCCGATCCGAGCATGGGCTGGCCGGCCGGGGCGCCCGAGGGACCGGCGGCGACGATGAGCTGGCACGGGATCGGCCACGGCGTCGGCGCGATGCTCGCCTTCGGGTCGGTCACGCTCGCCTGTCTGGTGTTCGCCCGGCACGACGCCCGGTCCGGGCGGCGGGCCTGGGCCGTGTTCTCGCTGGCCTGCGCCCTCACCTTCGCCCTGCTGCTGGCCTGGCCGGACCAGGACAGCATCAGCGTCCGGATGGCGCTGGGCTCGACCGTCGTCTTCGCCTGGCTCACCGCCGTCTGCGTCGACCTGCTCCCCTCCCGCTGACCCTGTTACGGAAAGGACCTGACCGATGCGCTTCATGATCATGCACAAGCTGGACCAGGACATCCCCGGCGCGTACTCGCCGGACGCCGCCTTCGTCGCCACGATGGGCGCGTTCGTCCAGGAGATGGTCGACGCCGGGGTGCTGCTGGCCGGCGACGGCCTGCGGCCCACCAGCAAGGACGACGCCGCCCGCATCACCGTCACCAACGGGAGGTCCACCCTGACCGACGGGCCGTTCGCCGAGACGAAGGAGCTGATCGCCGGGTTCCTGATGGTCGAGGTGCGGGACAAGGCCGAGGCCGTGGAGTGGGCCAAGCGCTACGCCGACCTCTTCGCCCGGAGCATCGGCGAGGTCGAGATCGACATCCGGCGGGTGACCGAGATGGCGGATCTCGAGGCGCTCACCTGATCTTCGGCCGGCCGTGCGGTGGGCCTGGCCATGGGTGCCGGCTGGTTGCGGACGGCCCTGTCGAGCTGAGTCACTGGTGACATCACGGGTCGCGGGCGAAGTTGTTTCGTCTCACGACAGGGTGCCGCGCGCCCGTGAGTCGTTCGCGACATCAGTTCGACAGGGCCGCCGCGCCAATACCCCGGCACGACGGCCCAGATCTCGTGCCGGCCTGCACCTGCCCGGCTTCGTGCGGGCGCTGAACGGCCGCGACGTCCGAAATGGATTGCCTCACACGGGTAGGCTGCCCGAGGGTGGCCGGGGCCGCCCGCAGAGTGACGGGTGGGGGCGCCGGGGCGCTCAGGTCACACACCGTCGGTTGAATCGCACACGGGGGAACCATGTTCGAGCGGCTGGGCAGATTCGTCGTCAACCGGGCCTGGTGGGTGATCGCCGGATGGGTGGTCGCGGCGGCCGCCATCATCGCCACCACACCGTCGCTGGGCGACATCACCTCCGCCGACCAGGAGAGCTTCCTGCCCGGCTCCTACGAGTCGGTGCAGGCCACCGAGCTGGGGCAGAAAGCGTTCCCGCAGGCGGCCACCGCGACGGCGATCATCGTGGTCAAACGCGCCGACGGGCAGCCGCTCACGCCGGCCGACCAGGCGAAGGTGGGTCAGCTCGCCCAGTCGCTACAGGCCGAGAACATCCCGCGGACGTCCGGCTATGTCACCGGTCCGCAGGCGGTCGCGCCGGACAGGTCGGTGCAGGTGGTGAACGTCGGGCTCGACGCTCCGACCCCGGACGATCCGGCGCTGCTCGACGCCGTACGCGACATGCGGGCGGCCATCGGCCCGGAGCTCGCGGGCAGCGGGCTGACCGCTGGCGTGGCCGGCGACGTGGCGAGCTTCGTCGACAACGAGGACACCTTCAATGACGCCTTCTCCGTGGTTGGCATCGCGACGATCATCCTGATCATCGGACTGATTCTGCTCATCTTCCGCAGCCCCATCGCGGCGCTCCTTCCCATCGTGGTCATCAGCGTCGTCATGAGCGTCACGACAGGGCTGGTCGCCGCCGCGGGTAAGGCCTTCGGCCTCAGCGTCAGCCAGGATCTGCAGACGATCCTGCTGATCGTGCTGTTCGGCATCGGCACCGACTACATCCTGTTCCTGCTCTTCCGCTACCGCGAGCGGCTGCGTGCCGGCGACGACAAGCGCACGGCGATGGTCGTCTCCGTCCAGCGGGTCGGCGAGGTCATCACGTCGGCCGCGGGAGCGGTCATCGTCGCGTTCCTCGTGCTGCTCCTCGCCTCTCTGGGCTTCTTCGGCTCACTCGGCCCGGCGCTCGCGATCGCCGTCGGCGTCATGCTGGTCACCTCGCTCACACTCATCCCGGCGGTCGTCTCGTTGCTGGGCCGGTACGTCTTCTGGCCGTCCAAGGCGTGGCAGCGCGCACCCAAGGCGACCGTGTCGCACCGGCTCGGGACCGTCATCGGGCGCCGGCCGGCGCTCGTCGCGGCGGCATCCGGCGTCCTGCTGGTCGCGCTCGCCGCGGGCGTGCTCGGCTACAAGGCCGACTACGACTTCAGCGCCGGATTCCCGCAGGACACCGAGTCGGCGAGGGCCGCGACGGACCTGCAGCGCGGGTTCGCCGCCGGCGCACTGGCCCCCACCGAGGTCTACCTGACGACCGGCGACGGGACGCCGCTCACCGACCAGCAGGTCACCGACTTCGCGGCGGCCGCAGCGAGAGCCCCGGGTGTGGGTCAGGCACAGCCGCCGGAGCGCGGCAGCGACCCGAGCGTGGCCCGGATCAACCTGCTGCTCAACGAGAACCCGGTCTCCAACGAGGCGATCACGCTCGTCCGTGACGACCTGCGGGACGTCCTGCACGCGGCCGCTCCGCCCGGCACCCGGGCGCTGGTCGGCGGGACCACGGCGATCTTCGCGGACATCAACTCGGCCAACAACCGGGACCTGTCGGTGATCCTGCCGGTGGCGGCCGGCCTGATCGCGCTCATCCTCGCGTTGCTGCTGCGCAGCCTCGTCGCGCCGATCTACCTGGTGATCGCGGTGCTGCTCAACTTCGCCGCCACGCTGGGCGCCACGGTCTACGTCT
Organism: Micromonospora sp. NPDC049497; assembly: GCF_044465805.1. Classification (NCBI taxonomy): domain Bacteria; kingdom Bacillati; phylum Actinomycetota; class Actinomycetes; order Micromonosporales; family Micromonosporaceae; genus Micromonospora; species Micromonospora sp. NPDC049497. Next base: position 11,004 of record NZ_JBITMC010000022.1, read on the forward strand.
TCCAGGGGCTGCAGGGCCAGCCCGGCGTCACCTTCCAGCTGCCGATCATCCTCTACCTCTTCGTGGTGGCGATCGGGACGGACTACAACATCCTCATGATCGCCCGACTGCGGGAGGAGGCCCGGGAGGGTAACGATCCGCGCCGCGCCGCCGCCATCGGCGTGGAGCACGCCGGTCCCACCGTCGCCGCGGCGGGGCTGATCCTGGCCGGCACGTTCGCGGTGCTGATGCTCGCGCCGATCTCGTTCCTACAGCAGATGGGTTTTGCGGTGGCGATCGGCATCGTGCTGTCGGCGTTCGTCATGTCGATGTTCTTCGTGCCGGCGCTGACCGCGCTGATCGGGCACAGGGCGTGGTGGCCGGGGCATGGGGACGAGCGGCCGGCGCCGCGCACCTCGTCGGAGCCGGCGAATGTGACGCACGGGTAACGGCCGGCGTAGTCATCGGGGATGACGGCCGCCGGACCGGGATGCCAGCGCCTAGCGGCCGACCGCGCGGCAGACCGGCGGCGTCGCGGCACCATCCGGCGAGGTCGAGATCGACATCCGGCGGGTCACCGAGATGGCTGCTGGGGCCGGAGTTGTCTCCGGCCCCAGCAGCGATCTTCACGATCAGGTCAGCCGCTCACCGCGGATCAGCTCAGCCACGAGCCTCGCCGTCCCGGCGCCGGTGGAGGACGACCAGCATGCTCCCGAGCAGGAGCAGGCCACCGCCGAGCGCGACCGGGATGACGAACGACGGACCGCTGAGCGAGTCACCGGTGATCGGCAGCTTCGACTTCGTGGGCGTCACGGTCGGCGTCACGGTGGGCGTCACCGTGGGCGTCGCGGTCGGTGTTCCCGTGGGCTGCGTCTCGAAGCCGCACACGAACCAGAAGCTGATGCCGAACGGCTGGTTGTTCTCGGGGTTGATCGGCGCCGTCATGTCCTCCACTTCGATCGGTCCGACGAATGGACCGTCGTACACATTGGCGTTCGGGCCGCCCTTGACCACGATGCCGGTGGCGACGAAGTTGTCGTTGATCGTGACGTCCAGTTCCAGGCCGGTGACGGTCCCGGTGCCGGCCTCGTCGCTGTCGTTGGCCGGCGAGTTCGGGCTACCGAGGATGATCTCGCCGGCCAGGCCGGCACCCTCGCAGGTCGTGACGTTGCCCTGGACCAGTCGCGGCTCGGGTGCCTCGATCGCACCAGCCGCGCGACCCCCGGCGAAGGTCTCTTGTGTTTGGGCCAGTGCCGGTGTGGCGACCGACAGGCCGATCATGGACGCCAGGAGCGCCCTCCGGCGAAACGAGCAAGCGAATGCAGCCGCAATGGAACCACCTTGGTCTGTAGGACGTTAGCCGGGCAGGAGCCGGAACGGACATACCTGCATTGCTAACACCTATAGGCTTAAGCGGACCTATACCCGCACAAGCGTCGCACTAACCCCGAAAGAGTGACATCCCGCACTCTGTGGCCGCGCGCCCGTGAGTCGTTCGCGACATCAGCTCGACAGGGCCGCCGCGCCGGTCTCGCGGCACGTCGGCCTATTCGGGCTCGGTGTCCTCGTGAGGCCACCGAGCCAGCTCGGCGGAGAGCTCTTCCAGGAAGTCGTCGACCTGTCCCGTGGAGTATCCGCGCATGGCGATGGGCAGTGCCTCGCGGGCGGCGTCGAGTTCGGCCCGAGTCCCCTGGCGCTGCAACGCGTTGCCCGAAACCAGCGCGTCCTGGGCCTGCCGGATCAGGTCATCCACCCGGGCCGGCTCGTATCCGCGCAACCCGACGGCGAAGTCCGGCGACGAGAACCGCCCCCCGCGGAGCTGCCGCATGTTCGTGAAACGACCTCCGGCGAAGCGGGTCAGGGCTTCTGCCACCTCATCCACCGATTCCCGGATGTGGACGAGCTCGAGGAGGACCAGACCCGGCCGGCCATCGAGAGGGCTCTTCCCGTCGAGTGGACGGTCGATGGTCGAACCGGCCGGTACCAGCAACAACGTCGGGGACACCGTCCTGTTGTCGACGGTCGGCACCGGCTCGTCGAGGACGATCGCGTCGATCTCGGCCCAGGACACCAGCCGGTTGAGCCCGGCGGCCCGCAGGGTCAGCCCGTCCCCTCCGATGTGGAACCGGAATGGCTTGAACTCACTAACGACGAACGCACCAGCCATCACCAGCCCGAGGCCGCCGACGATCCACGCTCCGACGGAACCGCCGCCGCACAGCACCACGAGCACGCTGACTACCGCGATCAGGATGCCGATCACCAGGAAACGCCGGCTTCTGTGCAGCTCCACGCGCGTACCTCGATCCTCTTTGGGGTGCCGAGGAGAGAATCGCACGCTGTGGCAAGGAGTCCGGTGCCCGGTGAGGTGCAGCGCCAGCAGCGGTCCCGGTACTAGGATCTCGCCTGGCCGTCGGTTCTGCGGCCGGCCGACACGGGGAGGTGTCATGCGGCGTCGTCAACTGCTGGTGTCTGGGATGACGGCGGCGATCGGGCTCAGCGCCGGCGAGCTGTTGAGGGCAGCGCCGGCCGCCGCCGCGACAGCCCCGCTGAAGAGCGTCGGCGTGCAGCTGCCGGTGGAAGACCTGCGGGCGATCGAGCTCGACGAGGCGCGCGGCCGCCTGTACATCGCCCAGGGGGTCGGTGGCGGGCTGCCGCTGGTGGTGACCGACCTCGACGGCCGGCTGTTGTCTCGCCTCACCGCCGTTGCTGACATCTCCGACCTCGTCCTCAGCGACGACGGGCGCATCCTGTACGCGGCCCAGGGCTTCAACCGGATCATCGCGTTGGACGCTGCCACGCTCGCCGTCGTCGCCAGCTACCCCGCACCCGTCGGCGCCCACGTGTACACGGTCGAACCCACCGGTGCGAAGGTCGTCGGCGGCTTCATCGACGCGGGTATCGGCTCCGGCGGTCTGCTGATCTGGTCCGCGCCCGGAATCCCGCCGGTGGTCTACACCGGGGGCCCCAACTACCACCCGATCATCGACGCCAGCCCCGGCGCGCCCGGTCTCCTCGTCGCCGGCGACACCGGGTATTCGCCCGTCACCACGTACGTCGTCGACGTCTCCGGCGATAGCCCGACGATCGTCGCGCGGCGGGACAACACCGGCAGCAACCTCATCGACTACGCCGTGAGCCCGGACGGCACCGAGGTGGTGGAGACGGTCGGCCACCCGTACGAGCACCACTCGTACCGGCTGCCGGATCTCGCCGCCGCCACCGTCTATCCGAGCGGCGTCTACCCGCAGGACGCCGCCTGGTCCGGGGACGGCTCCACCGTCGCCATCGGCCGCGCCTCGACCTCCACCGGTGACGCCGACGTCTACCTCTACGGCAAGGGCAGCACTGTCCCGACGTACGCCGTCGACTTCCGCAGCGGCGACAGCCTCTGGGAGGGCACGCTGCTCGTCAACCGGGACGGCACCCGGGCCTGGGCAGTCACCTCGACCGACCCGTACCAGGAGACTCAGCTACTGCACTCCTTCGGGCCGGCGCACCCGCCGAGGCCGCCGGTCACCGACCTGGCCGTCACCGCCCAGGTCGGGGCCGGCAAGGACAAGCAGACCGCGCAGCTCACCGTGACCTGGAGCTCGCCGATCGGCGACGACAACTACTGGTGGATCACCGCGTCGACCAACGGCGGGGCCGAGCGGGAGTTCTGGCGCGGCAAGATGGACGCCAGCGGCAGGTACACGCTCACGTACTCGCTGCCCCGCGGCACCACCACCTTCACGGTCCGGTACCGCGACTACTACGAGTTCTACCCGGACGGCTACGCGACAGCGACGCTGCAGCGATGAGCGCCTCGGTGCGGCTGTCCCCGGCGGAGGTCGCACCGGCGTAGGGTCGGTGCCATGGAAGGGGCAGGCCGTCGATACCGGTACGTCGGCCCGGCGGACGTGCGGGCGTCGGTCGCCGATGCTTCCGAGGGCTGGCCCATCCGGTCACCGGCCGATCTCGACACCTACCTGGCGGCCGCAGATCCACGCGACCGTGACGAACCGTTCACCTACGTCATCGACACCGGCGGTACGTTGCGGCTCGCGCAGAGACGCAGCGAGCACGTCGCCTGCGCCGGCGGTGGAGAGGTCCTCGGCGCCGGAGAGATCGCCTTCGCCGGCGACCGGGACGGCTGGGTCGTGACCGAGGTGACCAACCAGTCCACCGGCTACTGCCCCGATCCCAGGTCATGGGTGGCGGTGGCGGGCGCCCTCGACCGCGCAGGTATCGACCGCCCGGAAGGCTTCACCGTGCTTGTCATCTTCCGGCGCTGCCTTGACTGCGGCGAGCGTAACGTCGTCCGCGACGACGACTACATCTGCGCGCTCTGTGGCGCTGAGCTGCCGGAGGATGTGGAACCTCGGCTGACGGCCAGGCCGTCGACCAGCGACCGTCTCCGCTGACAACCGGCCGATGGATGACGTGAGCAACTTTCACCGCTAGCGTCGGTCCGACCTGGACAGTCAACCCGGGGAGGACCTGCCATGAGCCACCACCACAGAGCCGCCCGATGAAACCCCGCCCACTCGCCGCCGCAGCCACCACCGTCGCGCTCGTCGCCGCCGGCCTCACCGTCACCACCGGCACCGCCGTCGCCCACGGCCACGGCTACTCCGCCCTGATCCAGCGCGCCTCGTACGGCGTCCCGCACATCACCGCCCGCGACTTCGCGAGCCTCGGCTACGGCGTCGGCTACGCGCAGGCCGAGGACAACATCTGCCTGATCGCCGAGCAGATGGTCACCGTCAACGCCCAGCGGTCGCGCTGGTTCGGCGCGGACGCCCGCAACGTCAGCAGCGACCTCTTCCATCAGAAGGCCATCGACGACCGGTCCGCCGAGCGCTGGCTCGTCGGCCGCCGCGACGGCGTCCGCGCCCCCTCCGACGAGGTACGCGACCAGGTCCGCGGCTTCGCCGCCGGCTACAACGCGTACCTGCGCCGCGCCGGCAATGAGATCACCGACCCGGCCTGCGCCGGGAAGGAGTGGGTACGCCCGATCACCGAGCTGGACATGTGGCGGGCGAACTGGGCCCGGATGGTCCGCGCCAGCTCCGGCGCGCTCGCCGACGGCATCGTCGCCGCCGCCCCGCCCACCGCCGGTGGGACCAGCGCGCCGGCGAGCGCCCCGCAGGCCGAGGCCGTGGTCGCCGCCGCTGACGGCGCGCCGGCCGGGGTGGGCAGCAACGCGTACGGTCTGGGGCGCGACGCCACCGCCAGCGGCGCCGGCATGCTCCTCGCGAACCCGCACTTCCCGTGGGACGGCGGCGAGCGCTTCTACCGGATGCACCTCACCGTGCCCGGCCGGTACGACGTGGAGGGCGCGGCCCTGGTCGGCGACCCGATCGTCGAGATCGGCCACAACGGCCGGGTTGCCTGGTCGCACACCGTCTCGACCGCCCGCCGCTTCGTCTGGCACCGGCTGGCGCTGGTGCCCGGGGACCCGACGAGCTACCTCTACGACGGCCAGCCCCGGAAGATGACCTCCCGCACGGTCACCGTGCAGACCTCGGCCGGGCCGGTCAGCCGTACCCTCTTCGACACCCACTTCGGTCCGGTCGTCGTGGTGCCGGGCACGTTCGACTGGACGGCGCAGGCCGCGTACGCGATCACCGACGCCAACGCCGCCAACAACCGCGCGCTCGACGGCTGGCTCGCCATGGGGCGCGCCACGTCGGTGGGTGAGCTGCGGGCGGTGCTGGACCGGCGGCAGTTCCTGCCCTGGGTCAACGTCGTCGCCGCCGACCGCGACGGCAGGGCCCTCTACGCCGACCACTCGGTCGTGCCCCGGGTCACCGGCCCGCTCGCGGCCGCGTGCATCCCGGCCCCCTTCCAGCCCCTGTACGCCAGCAGCGGCCAGGCCGTCCTCGACGGCTCCCGCTCCTCGTGCGAGCTGGGTCGGGACCCGGACGCCGCCGTTCCCGGCATCCTCGGGCCGGCGAACCTGCCCGCGCTGGTCCGCACGGACTACGTGACGAACTCCAACGACAGCTACTGGCTGGCCAACCCGGCCCGTCCGCTGGAGGGCTACCCGCGCATCATCGGCGACGAGCGGACCCAACGGAGCCTGCGCACCCGGCTCGGCGTGCTGCAGGTGCAGCAACGCCTCGCCGGCACCGACGGGCTGCGCGGCACGCGGTTCACCACCGGCAAACTGTGGGACGTGACGCTCGGCAACCGGGCGTACGGCGGCGAGCTGGTCCGCGATGACCTGGTCCGCGTCTGCGAAGCCCAGCCGGCGGCCACGGCCTCCGACGGCACCACCGTGGACCTGGCCGCCGCCTGCCCCGCCCTGCGCGGGTGGGATCTGAAGGTGGACCTGGACAGCCGGGGGGCGCACCTGTTCACCGAATTCGCCCTGGCCGGCGGGCTGCGCTTCGCCGACGCGTACGACCCGGCGGCCCCGCTCACCACGCCGAGCCGGCTCGCCGTGGAGGACCCGAGGGTCCGCACCGCCCTCGCCGACGCCGTCCGCAAGCTGGCCGGGATCCCGCTCGACGCCCGCCTCGGCGACGTCCAGACGGAGCCGCGCGGCACCGCGCGCATCCCGATCCACGGCGGGCGCGCCGAGGCCGGTGTTTTCAACATGATCATCGGCGTGTTCCAACCCGGCGTCGGCTACCCGAAGATCCGGCACGGCACGTCGTTCCTGATGGCCGTCGAGCTGGGCCGCGACGGGCCGTCGGGCCGGCAGATCCTCACGTACTCGCAGTCGGCCAACCCGAACTCACCCTGGTACGCCGACCAGACCCGGCTGTACTCGGCCAAGAGCTGGGACACCGTCAAGTTCACCCAGAAGCAGCTGCGGGCCGACCCGAACCTGGTCACGTACCGGGTGGGGGAGCGCCGCTGACCGACAGGGGGCCCGGTGGTCAGCCCACCGGGCCCTCCGGCTCGTCCCGTCAGGGCGTGCCGAAGTCGGGGAGGGTGAGTGTGCCGTCGTCGGCGAGGGGGAAGCCCGGGTTCCAGGCGATCTCCCAGACGTGGCCGTCGGGGTCGGTGAAGCAGCCCGCGTAGCCGCCGTAGAAGGTCGCCCGCGCGGGCCGGGTCACCTCCGCACCGGCGTCCGCCGCGACCGCGAGCACCTCGTCGACCTCGGCCTGGGAGCGGACGTTCTGGGCCAGGGCGACGCCGCCGAAACCACCGCCGCCATCCGCCACGCCCGCGTCCTCGGCCAGCTTGTCGCGCCCCCACAGCACCAGTGCCAGACCGCCGGCCTGGAAGAAGACGGTCTCCTCGACCTCCTGGCCGCGCCAGCCGAGCCGCTCGTAGAAGGCCCGCGCCCGGGACACGTCGGCCACCCCGAGGGTGACCAGGCTGATCCGCTGCTCCATCAGGTCACTCCGGGGCGTGGCAGACGGCCTCGACGTTGTTGCCGTCCGGGTCGCGGACGAACGCGCCGAAGTAGGTCGGGTGGTACTCCGGCCAGACTTTCGGCGCGTGCAGCACCTCCGCACCGGCGGCCACGGCCGCGTCGTGGAACGCCCGCACCGCCGCCCGGTCCGGGGCGGCGAACGCGATGTGCGCCTCCTGGCCCGCGCCTTCGCCCGGGACGGCACTGATCCAGAAGTCGGGCTTCGTCGCGCCGTAGCCGATGTGCTCGCCGTAGTCGAGCATCCGCTTGGCGCCGACCGTGGCCAGCACGGTGTCGTAGAAGGCGGTGCTGGCGGCCAGGTCACGGACCTGTATGCCGAGATGGTCGATCATGTGGGCCCTCCGGGCGTCCGGCGTCGAGTCGTGGTCAACGTAACCGCACCCTCCGACAGTGACGCGCGAAAATTCCTGGGCGACCATGTCGTATCCGCGTCGGCCCGTTCGACGCGTCAGTGAGAGCCCCACCGAGCGGGCCACAGCCGAAGGGAACCACCGCGATGCGCTACATGGTCATGCACAAGCTGGACGAGAACCAGCCCGGCGCCTTCGACCCGAACCCGGAGTTCATCGAGCGGATGGGCGCCTACATCGAGGAGGCCGCCAAGGCCGGCGTCCTGCTCGTGGGTGAGGGGCTGGAGAAGAGCAGCACGGAGTCCGGGCGCATCACCGCCACCAAGGGCACCACCACCATCACCGACGGCCCGTTCGCCGAGACGAAGGAACTCATTGCCGGGTTCGCCATCCTCGACGTCCGGTCGAAGGGCGAGGCGATGGAGTGGGCGAAGCGGTTCGTGGACCTGTTCGTCCAGAGCGGGGTCGACGTGGAGGTCGACGTACGCCGGGTCTTCGAAGTGCCCGAGGGCGCCTGAGCGGAGCCCGGCACTGCGGGGCAGGCTCCCCGACGATCTGGGCGTCGTCCGTGTCCTCCGCCGGTCTGAGCGGTTGTACCCCACACGATGTCGAATCATCTTCGGGGGAGGGCTCCGGTGACGGAGCGGAGCATGGCCGGGTCACGATGGCGGGGCCGCTGGGCGAGACGCGAGAACATCCGGCGGCGGCGTGCCTACGAGGACACGCTGGCCTCCTGGTACGTGTGGGGAATCCGGCTGCTCCGCCTGCGGGCCGCGGCCGAGGACGTCCCGGTCGGGCCGGCGCGGGACCTGCCGGTGCGGCTGGCCGACGGCGAGGTCGTCGTCGCCGTACAGCCCCGAGCGGAACTCGTGCGGGTGGAGGCCCACCGGCACGCCGACCTTCCCGCAACGGAACTCGCCGTCGTCCCGGTCCGAGGACGCAAGCGGGCACGCCGGTTGCCGCACGGCCTCCGGCCGGTCGACGCCGGCGCCGCCGTGATCACCGACCGGCGGGTGGTCCTGCTCGGCCGGAAGGCCGACCACGAGTGGACGTTTCCACTGCTGGGCGGCCTGGCGCACTATCCGACGGCACCGATCACGCTGCTGCACACCGTGGACGGCCGGCGGCCGGCGGGCATCCGGGTACCCCTGGACGACGCGGCCCACTTCCGGCTCCGGCTGACCCTGGCGTACGCCGATGCCGTCGGCCAGCGCCGCCTGGTGCTCGCCCGGCTCGACGAGGCGGTGGCCGCCACCCGGCGGTCCCGGCCGCCGCTGCCGCCGGTGGCGACCGCCGACCAGGCACCGGCGATGGCCCGCCTCGCCCGCCCGGCGGCCGTCGCGGCCGCCGTCGCGGTCCTGGCCCTGCCGGCGTACGCCATGATGGCCGGCCCGTTCGCGCCGGACCGACCGCCGCGCACCGTCGGCGGCGCGCCGCCCGGCACGCCGCCCGTCCCCACCGCCCTTCCGGAGGCGCCGTCGTCGCCCGGCAGCGACCCCGGCACCGCTTCGGCGTCGCCCGCAACGACGACTCCCGGCCGCCCGGCGGGCGCGACGATCGCGCCGGCCCGGGCCGTCGGCGTGCCGAGCAGTGGTTCCGCCGGGGCGGTCGCCGCCCGACGGTCCACGCCCCGGCCGCGCCCGGTGCCCCAGGTGACGCCACCGCCGGCGGCCCGCCCGGGCCCGGTTCGTCCGTCCCCGGTCCGGCCGACCGTCTCCCCGGTCCGCCCGACCGTGTCGCCGAGCCGGCCGCCGGTGCTGCCGCAGGACCAGTGCGGGGCACCGGTGAACCCGTTCGGCTACACCTACTGCGGTGGGGCCCTCATCCACGCCCCGGATGTCGGCGTGTGCCGCTGGTTCGTCTGCGTCGACGACTTCTGGATGGGTGCCGGGTACCTCGCCAAGTGCGAGGACGGCTCGATCGGCATGGTGGGCGGCCCGGCCGGCCGGTGCCCGGAGCGGGCGGGCCGGAAGGAGCCGGTGTACGTGTACCGGCCCGCCAGCAAATGACCGCCCACTGCGGGGTTCCTCTCACCTGCCCGGCGGCTCGTACGCGACGTTGATCTGCGTGGTGTCGTCCACCTCGGCCGGAGTCAGCACCGGAACGACCCGCGTGTCCAGTCCACCGGCCGCCCGGATGGCGATCGCCAGGGCGGCGGCGGTCTTGTGGTCCGGCAGCTCGCACAGCACGTACGTGTCGTCCTCGCCGAACCCGAAGTGCAGCGACTCCATCCGCCCGCCGGCATTCTCGACCAACGCCCGAACGACGTCGGCGCGCTTGGTCCCGCCGTCCGCGCTCAGCCCTTTGAGCCCTTCGACGGTGTAGGTCGACATGAGCAGGAACTTCGCCACGCCCGGATCACCTCCGCATGGTTGCTGGATGGGCGGTGTCGCCCGGCCGGTCAGCGGCCCGGCGGCTGGTACGCCACCTGGACTCCGGCCGCCGCGTCGATCTCCGCCGGTGTCAGCAGCGAAACCACGCTCGCCTCCACCCCGCCCGCCGCCCGGACCTGGAGGCCGAGGGCGGCGGCGGACACCGGATCGGGAAGCTCGCAGACGATGTACAGGTCGTGTTCGCCGAACGCGAAGTACAGCGCCTCCACACGTCCGCCGGCGTTCTCGATCAACGCCTGGACGACCTCGGCGCGCGTCGTCCCGCCGTCCTTGCCCAGCCCTTTGATCCCCTCGGCGGTGTAGGTCGCTGTGAACAGGTACCTGGCCATCCGACATCGCCTCCCCGTTGGTCCCGCCGCGGGTACCCACTGCCGGCCCGGCTACTCGTCCGCCCGGTAGGGTCCGGAAGCGCCGGGAAGGGAAGGTGACACGGATGATGCTCGCGGGGCTGACGCTGCCGCCCTCCGTCGAGGCGGAGCGGGTCATCACGGCCGTGCTCGCCGATTTGCGCTCCGGCGACCACCGCGGCGTCGTCGTCGACTCGCCGCCCGGTGCCGGCAAGTCGACCCTCGTCGTACGCGCCGCCGTCGAACTGGCCGCCGCCGGCGAGCCGTTGATCATCATCGCGCAGACCAACGAGCAGGTCGACGACCTCGTCGACCGCCTCGCCCGCAAGGCGCCCGACCTGCGGATCGGTCGGCTGTCCGCCGCCGACTACCGGCCGTCCGAGCGGGTGAAGGGCCACGAGCAGGTCCGGGTCGCCGCGAAGGTCGCCGACCTCGGTGGTCCGGCCGTCATCATCGGTACGGCAGCCAAGTGGGCCACGGTCACCGAGGGCTCCTGGCCGTGGGCGATCGTCGACGAGGCGTACCAGATGCGCTCGGACGCCCTGTTGCGCGTGGCCGGCAGGTTCGAACGGGCGCTGTTCGTCGGTGATCCGGGGCAGCTGGACCCGTTCTCCACGGTCGAGACCGTGCGCTGGACGGGCCTGAGCTGGGATCCGATGCAGTCCGCCGTCGCAGTGCTGCTGCGGCACAACCCGGACCTGCCGGTGCACCGGCTGCCGGTGTCGTGGCGGCTGCCCGCGTCCGCCGCGCCGGTGGTGGCGGAGGCGTTCTACCCGTTCACCGGGTTCCGCGCGGGCACCGGCGTTCTCGACCGGACGTTGTCGTTCACCGAGGCCGGGCCGGGGGACGCGTTGGACGCGGCGGTGGACCTGGCGGCCTCCTCTGGCTGGGCGCTGTACCAGCTGCCGGAGCGGTACACCCCGCGTACCGACACCGAGGCCACCGCCGCCTGCGCGGCCCTGGCGCTGCGCGTGCTGGCGCGCGGCGCGGTCGCGGTCTCCGAGAACGCGCCGGCCGGCGCGCCCGTCACCGCGGACCGGATCGCCGTCGGGGCCGCGCACCGCGACCAGGTCGCGGCCATCCGCGCGCGGCTCGGCGAGGCCGGAGCGGGCATCACCGTCGACACCGCCAACCGGCTCCAGGGCCGCGAGTACGACGTGACGATCGTGCTGCACCCGCTGTCGGGACGGCGGGACGCTACCGCGTTCCACCTGGAGTCGGGGCGGCTGTGCGTGCTGACGTCGCGGCACCGGCACGCTTGTGTGGTGGTGGCGCGGGCGGGGATCGCGGAGCTGCTGGATGCGCACCCGTCTACGGAGGTGGTGCACCTTGATGTGCCGGTGAAGTTTCCGGACGGGTGGCAGGCCAACCAGGCGATGCTCGCGCGCCTGACCAGCTCGGGTCCCGCCACATGAGCTGACGGCGTGGCATATCTGCTGGTTGTCCGAGCCGCGACCCTGCTGCTGGATCTGGTGACCGTCGTCGTCGGCGTGTGGGCAGCCGTCTCAGTTCGGTGCTGCTGCCGCCGGGCGCTGCGGCAGGTACACCTCATAGCCGGAGGTGGTGAGGTCCGGCACCGGGAGCCGGTGCCAGTCCTTGGCCCACTCAGGCCGGGCGGAGTTCTTGACCAGCAGGGCGAAGCGTCCGGTCGCCGCTGCCTGCCGCAGCTGCGCAGTGCTCGCGTTGCGGTTGTATCCCCGGTCCTCCAGCGCCCGGCACCCCGCGTAGTAGGCGATCGGGATGGCCTCGTGGCCGGAGATCACGCACGGCGGTCGCACCCCGTGCGATCGCAGGGTCTGGACGAGGCGGGTCCAGTCGCCGCGGCTGCGGACCTGCTCCGCCACGACGTGGTGCAGGATCCCGGCCTGGATGGCGAGGTGGCCGGCGAAGCCCACCGCAACCACGGCGGCGACGACCCGCCGCCGCTGACCGACGGCCGTGGAAAACAACGCGGCGAGCCCCGGGATGGCGCAGGCCAGAGCAACGGCGTAGGTCGGCAGCAGGAACCGCGGTGCGGAGTATCCGATCAGGAACAGGTAGGGGAACGCCATGGCGGCGGCGATCACCAATGGCAGCCAGGCCGCCCGTGCCATGCCCGCCCGGTGGGCCGCCCGGACAGCCAGTGGCACCAGCACCGCCAGCGCCAGCCACCACAGCACCGCCGGCCACCGCACGGGGCTGGCGCACGGGCGGCACAGGATCGGCCCGTCCAGGGTGCTGATCACGTGCCCGAGGGAGAACTGCAGCTTCGTGCCGCCCTGCACGTGACCGGCCTGACGGATGCGCTCCAGGAGCCCGCCGTAGCGCAGCTCGGCCTCGACCACCCACGGCGCGCCGCCGAGCACGAGGCCTGCGACCACCGCCGCGGTCAGCCGCCACCGCCGGAACGCGGGCACAACGACGGTGGCGGCGAGCAGCGGGAGCCCGAGCCAGAAGGCGTCGGCCGGACGCATCAGGGCGGCCACGGCGAGGGCGGCGACGAGCCCGAGGTACGCCCCGGGCCGGGCTGGCTCGGCCACAGCCAGCAGGAAACACCCGACCGCCGCCACCGCCGCCATCGCCGTGTAGTGGTTGGGCATGGCGGCATTCGCGTAGAACAGGGCGGTCCAGAGGCTCGCGTACAGCCCGGCGGCGATAGCGGCGGTGCCGGGCCGCCGGGACACCCGCGACCACACCCAGAACGCCAGCCCGAGCGACGCCGCCGCGGTGGCGGTGAGGAACAGCCGGAGGGCGACGGTGGAATCGAGCCAGGACGCTACGGGCCACACCAACAGGGTCACGCCCCGGGCACGGGGTGCGCTCATGAACGCCGGCGGCGCATGGCTGCCGTGCTGGCTCACATAGACGACCTCGTCCCAGCCGAGGTCGAGACTGGCCGGCACCGCGACCAGCGAGGCGGCGGCGAAGATCACGCACACCGCGACCAGGGGTCGCGCGCCGGACCGGGATGTCACGGATGTGCACCTCGCTCGATGAGTCATGCCAGGCCGCGCCCAGCGAGGAGGGGTGGGGATTGTGTGAGCAGTCCTCACTTTAGTGGGAAATGGAACCTACTGGGTCTTATCCACGAATCTTGGGTCTTCCTCGCGGACCGACCATCGGTCAGCCGCCGCGGACTCGGATGTGGCCGCGGTCGACGAGCAGTGGTAGGCGCAGCGCACCGGCGGCACGTTCGGTGATCTGGTGACGGCCGTGCGTCCGTACGGCACGCGGGTCTTCCTCGGCAACCGTCAGGCGGTCGAGTGTCATGGATATCGCCGGCAAGGGTGAGGGCGGGCAGCACGGACCGCTCTGGCCCCGCTACCCAGCGCCAACACTTGCTCTGCTGGCAAGTAGTTGCCCCGAGCAATATCAGCTTTGAAGGTTATTGACAGCGCAGCTAAGCCAGGCCACACCGGCTGAACGGGTGAATACTCGGGGGTCCCGCTGGTAGGACTGCTGGCTGTAGTGTCCGGGGACGCCTTGTGGGGAGGTGGGGTCGATGCTTGCTGGGCTGGAAGTACCGCCCGCGGTCGAAGCGGAGCGAGTGATCCATCCGTTGTCCACGGTCGACACCGCGTGCTGGAGCCTGGCCTGGAATCCGATGCAGTCCGAGGTGGCGGTCCTGCTGCGGCACAACCCCGAGTTGCCGGTACACCGGCTGCCGATCTCGTGGCGGCTGCCCGCGTCCGCGGCGCCGATGGTGGCAGCGGCTGTCTACCCCCTTCACCGGCTTCCGCGCCGGCACTCGCCCCGAGAACTGGGCGCTTTCGTTCGCCGAGGCTCGACCGAGCCAGACCTCAACCTCCCGGTCAAGTTCCCCCAAGGCTGGGAAGCAAGTCAGACGGTTATGGGCTGTCTAGTACGCCGCGCTGATCTGAAGTTGACCGCTCAGCACTCCGGCTGTGGCGCCGACCAGAGGAGTGACAACCATTTTTGAGCCGCGAACCGGGCGGGCCGAGGAACGACAGCCCGTCAAGCAACGTCGGCCGCCCGCTGCCGCCGCTTCGATCATGCTGCCTACCGGCCAATTCGTCGAGCACCCACGCATCCCCGGAGTTGGACGCGTCGCCGAACATCGCAATAACGAGGTACGGGTCGATGCTTTCGAATCCGTAGCGACACCGACCGTGATGTCCACTTGGGTGGCCGCTCCTGAGTGTCGGGCAGTGAAGTTGCTGCCGCAGACCAGGGTGTACTGGCAGAATCCCGACACAGGACGGTGGCGGGCGGGACGGATAGTTGGCGGTGGGCCAGACATCTACTTCGTGCGCTTTCCTAACGACGAAGTCGACCGCCAAATTGGTCAGGAGCACCTCCGGGTGCGTTGGGACAGGCCGATCATGTCTCCGGTCGAGGTACTCGCGGCCGGCGCCAACGAGTCGCCGTACTTTCGTGATGCTCGCCTGCCCATGCTGCGAAGCCTGGTGGCGCAGCGGGCTGCGTGTGCCAATTTTCCCGCATTGCTATCGGCTGCAATCGAGATCTATCCGCATCAAGTGCAAGCAGCACTGACCGTGCTCAGTGACCCCGTTCAACGTTACCTACTGGCTGACGAGGTTGGCCTTGGGAAGACCATCGAGGCGGGCCTTATCATCCGGCAACGTCTCCTCGATCAGCCCGCCAGTCGCATCGTCGTTCTCGCTCCCGACATGTTGCGGGAGCAGTGGAATCGGGAATTGCGTGACAAGTTCTTCACCGACGACTTCTCAGCTGCAACGCTGCGAATCACTCGCCACGAGACACCTGACCGGTGGAAGGAATACGAAGGCTTCGACCTGGTCGTAGTCGACGAGGCGCATCGCCTGACGGATGCAGCGGAGCCGTTCCAGACGCCTTATCGCGAATTGGCCGAGTTGGCGCACTCGACGGAGCGACTAGTGCTCCTATCGGCCACGCCAACAATATCTCGCCCGCGGGCGCACCTGGGTACGTTGCACCTGCTCGACCCGGTTCTCTACCGCTGGGAAGATCTGCCTGATTTTACGCAGCGATTTGAAGCGCGTCGCGTGTTAGCCAATGCCGTCTTCGCACTGGACGCGGACTTCGAGCCCCTGCTTCCCAGTGCTATCGCCGAGATTTCGGGTCTCGTGCCCGAAGATGCCGCATTTCGTGACCTTGCCGCGAACGTCTTGTGTCTTCTCGCCTCTGACGGGGACCTGATCGACGAGGCTCAGCGCCCGATGCTACGGTCACGCGTGGATGGACTGCGCGCCCACATTAGCGAAACATATCGTCTGCACCGGCGTATCATCCGGCACCGTAGGCACAACGTTCTCGCCGCAGTGGGCGGCGACGACACCGATGCTTTGCCCTTTGAGGTTACCGGCCGGCAGCGACCGATCGTGCTGAACGTCGGGGGGAACAGTGCCGAGCGGGTGAGCGACATACTCCTGACCTGGCAGCAGCAAGTCGCCTATTGGCTTGTCGACCATGACACGGAGGAGCAAGCCAGCGCCTATGGACGGGTCCTCGCCGTTTTGTCCTCCAGAAGCGACGGCCTGTCTGATGACTTTTACGACGCTGTTCGATGGCGGGTGCACCGTGACGCCGCAGCCGCCCAGCGCGCGGGATTGAGCGAGCAGGAACGCGACATGCTCGCCCGGCCCGCTGTTCTGTCTGCAGACGAGGCAATCTTGAGCAATATTGGCGATACGGATGGCCAAGACGTCGAGGTCCGGCCTCTGGCTAGGGCGCTAACGAGGCATAAGCGAGCGGTCGTCTTCTGCGGGGCAGGAAGCCTGGCTGGCCAGCTTTTCGATGCCCTTTCACTGCTTGGGCGAGGACACGTGGTGGAGCACACCCATCGTCGCGGGGCAGAGGCGAGTGCTGCGGCCGTCGAACGCTGGCGAACGCAAGGCGGCACCTTGATCGCAGACGATAGTGCCGAGGATGGCGTCAACCTGCAGGAGGCCGATGCTGTCATACACGTGCGGCTACCGTGGTCACCCAATCGGTGTGAGCAGCGGCTGGGCCGAGTCGACCGGTTCGCTGGGGCGTTCGGCGCCAGGGGACGAGCCGCAGCGCAGTACGTCACCGACACCGGCCATGCCGATCAGTCCTTCGCGACGGCCTGGGCATGCCTCCTCACGGATGCAGTCAAGATGTTCGACGACTCAGTGTCGGCTCTGCAGGATGCTCTTGATCAGCTGACAACAAGGGTTTGGGAGGTCGCCCTACGAGACGGGCCGGCGGCGATGCTGGCGACGGCTGACACCGTGGCAGACGCGCTACGGCAGGAGCGTCGCGAGATCGACGGGATGGACACGCTGGAGGCAGTCCACGAAGGATCTCTTGGCCGAACGGTGGCCGAGGCGATGGCCGCGACGGAGACCCGCTGGGCTGCGCACGAGAAGGCGATGCGGCTCTACGCCAGCGCCGAGGCAGGTGGGCTGCGGTTCGCGGTGACCACCGGAGGTAGCCGACACATCATGCGCTTCGAACGTGGCCGAGCCGATCCTCTTGTGTCACCGCGGCTTCTCGCCCTGTCGGGACGCGCCATCCCGCCTGCCGCCATGCAGGGCACGTTTAACCGGAACACGGCACTTCGCACGCCCGGCACCCGGCTCTTTCGAGCAGGCAATCCTTTCGTCGACATGCTCGCAAATGTAGTCGCGATCGACGACCGGGGGCAGGCCGCCGTGCTCTGGCGCCCGGGCGTCCGCAGCCGAGACCTGGTCGCCTACTTCGGCTTCGATTTCCTCGTCGAGGCAGACATCGAATCTGCGCTGCAACTCGTCGAAGCGGCGCCGGACGCCCGACGCGCACTTCGACGTCAGGCCGACATCATTCTTCCGCCGCTCATGCAGCGGATCTGGCTGCCATCAGAAGACGAGCGGGCCGTCAAGGACGACGCTATTTTGCGGTGGCTCGAAGCCCCGTATTCGCCGGATCGCGGGGACATCAATTTGAACGATAAACGCATTGCCGGCCTCTGGAACTACTTCGGGGATATCGAGGGGTTGGCCGGAGCCGCCCGTCGCACCGAGTCCAACGCGCGCGATGAATTGACTCGCTCGGCGCACCTGGTGCAGCGGGCGGAACAGGCGCAGCAGGAGGCCAGCCGCGCGTTGGCCGTCCGCCGCGCCCAAGCAGAGGCACGGCGGAACGCCGGGCGGCTGCTGTCCGACACCGACAGCTACCTCACCGACGTGCGTGTCGCAGCTGCCCTGATCGACGCCCTCGGACAACCAAATGTGCGGCTCATGGCAGTGACTTGTCTTACGGGCGGCGAACTGGGGGAGTCGCCGCGTGGCAACTGACGGTTGGGCGTGCGCCCAAGAACTCTGGAGGACCTGGCCTCAGGTTCCGGCAGACTTTCCCGCCTCGGGCACCTGTGCCCGGTTGCGTGATGCGCTCGCGGGCCTAAACGCGGGGATCGCCGGCTGGCGGGATGTGGCCGCCTTGACCCGGCAGGTTCTCCTCGAGAACGAAGCGCGCCACGGCGGCAACTGGCCGCTCACGATCCCCAGCGGGCCGGCCCTTCCCGACCGCCAGCAGTGGGAACAGGTCGGCTGTGAAGCGTTGTCCACGGCCGACGGCTTTTCGGTCACGGCACAGATCTGGCACCCCGCCACTGGACTCGACGCATCGGACGATGCCGCCTCCGCCGAGGTGCGCGAGGTGTACGGCGGCCGCCCGGGCCGCACGACGACCCACCCTGCGGATCCCTTTTGGAGCCAAGCACTCGGCCGCGGCTTTCAGCAGTACACGTCGCTGGGGCAGCGGCAGGCCGCTCGTACTGTCATCACCGCTCCACCTGGTAGTACCGCCATCGTGTGCCTGCCCACCGGCCAGGGCAAGACGGAGGTGGCTTGGGCTGCCGCGCTGCCCGCCACCCGGCAACGCGGTGTCGCTGTCGTTGTGGTGCCTACGGTCGTGCTGGCCATGGACATGGAGCGCAGGCTGCGTGGCTTGCTGACAGCGCTCGGCGAGGAGCCCAGTCCCAGCGGACACTACGCCTACACGGGTGGAACGCCGGACGAGATCAAGCAGGCCATTCGACGAGACATTCGGGATGGCGTACAACGTGTAGTCATCGCCGCTCCGGAAGCCGTCCTCACGGGGCTCAGCCAGGCGCTGGATGACGCCGCCCGCCAGGGTCACCTCACCCACCTCATCCTCGACGAGGCGCACTTGGTCGAGCAGTGGGGCAACGAGTTCCGGCCCGAGTTCCAGGCGATGAGCGGGCAGCGCCAATCATGGCTTGCCATCGCACCGCCCGGCCGGCAAGTCATCACGTTGGCGATGAGTGCGACCCTCACCGAACAGCAGATCCAGACACTGGACGAACTGTTCGGTGCGCCCGGCCGGGTCGAACTGGTCTGGGCGTCCCACACCCGTCGCGAACCGTCGTACTTTGTCGACCGCTTCGGGACCGAGCAGGACCGGAGCGCCGCCGTGCTTCAGGCGGTCAGCAACCTCCCTCGGCCGCTGATCCTCTACACCTCGTTGAAGAAGGACGCTAGGCGGTGGGCTCGGCAGTTGAGGCAAGCTGGCTTCCTTCGCGTTGTGGAGGTCACCGGCGACCTGGACGATACCCAGCGTCGCGCGGCCGTGATGGGGTGGCGCGGTGAAGACGCCGACGGTAGGGCGGCTCCGACGAAATACGATGTCGTCATCGGCACCTCGGCCTTCGGTTTGGGTCTGGACATGGCAAACGTTCGTAGCGTCGTTCACGCCTGCCTGCCGGAGACGCTCGACCGCTACTACCAGGAAGTAGGACGCAGCGGGCGGGACCGCCGCCCCTCGGTGGTCTACCTGACCGTCGCAACGGGCGACGATGACACCGCAAGGAGACTCAACCGCGACATCGTCATCAGCGCCGACAAAGGGTGGGATCGGTGGCGAACCATGTATCGGGCCGCCACCGATCTCGGCGACGGACGTCACGAGACAAACCTTGACACCTTCCCGCCACACCTGCTCGACGAGTCGCGACAGAACCGCCAGTGGAACGTGCGCACCCTCAATCTCATGTCGCGCGCAGGGCTCATCAACCGCGAGGAACCCCAGCCGCCGAACCGGCTGTCGGACGAGCCCGATGACGAGTGGCAAGTACGCCTCGACCAGTACTTCACCGGACTGGATGCCCGCATCGTCTTTCAACTGCGCGATGGCCGGGCCAATGACCGATCGTATTGGAGCCGAGCCTTCGAGGTACAACGGACACTGGTGGCAAAGCAGCAGATCGGCGCGCTGGACCGACTGTATGCATTGATCCGCGGCGACCGCTGCATCGGTGAAGTCCTCAGCGGCTACTACCGCGTACCCTGGCGTGGTGGCCTGCTGGGCACGGCCCTGAACTGCCGCGCCTGCCCGCATTGCCGCCGACTACCAGAGGACCGCGGCGATGGCGGTTTCTACCGTGACGGCGGTGAACCCCATCCCGCGGTAGCTCATTGGCAGGAGGCCAGCGACCCGCTTATGGGCGTGCGCGGTGACTGCCCCTGGCTGAGCATCTGGTGGCGTACCCCTGCCGTTCGCAACGATCTCCTGCCCGAGTTGCTCGCCCAGTTGGCCCGGCGCGGTCTCAGTGTATTCGCCGGACCCGGAGTAACCGTTGCGGTCGCCCGCCGAGTTCAGCGTGAGGCGTGGCCCAAGCCGGTAATCGTGGACCACGACAACACCCTCATTGAATCCTTCTCCGGACCCCTCGTCTGGGTCGCGGACGACCAATCCGATTTACCGGTTGCGGTGCGTTCAAGACTGCAGGACCACGTTCCGACGTATTTGATCCATTCGCGCAACTTGCCCGACCCGGAGCGACCACACGTCGAACTGCGACAGGTATGCGACGTTTCGCTGTCGCTCGAAACCGCCCTTGGAGCCCTGTGACATGACGCTGTTGAATGAGCCGGCCTCCTTTCCGACGGCGATGTGGGTGGTGGTTAGGTACCTGGCGGCCTCGCCTGGTCAACGTCAATCCCGGGGCGTCGCTCGGGCTGCGTTGCGGCCGGCGAGCCTGTTGCCGGCCGACAAGGCCGACGGCGATAAGACCTTCGACAACGCGGTGCGAACACTGCTGGACCTGGACATGGTCGCGCAGGACGGTGACGACATCGTGCTGCGCGATGAGGGCCGCATCGAGTCCACTGACGACTATGAAGGCTTCACCGACCTTTTACGTAGCCGAGTATTAGAGTCGCATCGCAGTGAAGGAGTCGCCCAGCCAGGCGACCAAGGGCCTAAGGATCTAGTTCGAGCGTTGGCCTGCTTCCTTACTCTTGATGCGTTCGGCGCATTCGATGAGAATGCGTTGGAAAACCTGTTGCGTGAGGCATTGCCGAAGCACATTGGCGATCCAAACTTCAATGACGTGCGGCGCAATCGATTCGGCTATTGGTCTCGTGCGCTGGGGTTCGCGGCCGGCCCACTGCTGCAGACGCCTAGTAAGTTGACGCTCCAGCCCGATTGCACCGTTGCCGTCCGGCGTGCCGCTCGCGCGCTATGGCCGAGCGGTGCCCGGCTGGCAGCGCGGGATGCCATCGCGGGCCTGCTCGAGGCGCTTCCTGTACTGCCCGGCGGCCGTTACAGCCTGGCCCTCGATCTGAGAATCACCTCGCCGGACGTCTCGTCGGCCTTATCCTTCGCCCTTTTCTGCGGCGAGGAGCAGGGTTGGTTGAAGTTTGACCGCCGGTCTGACGCCGACGACGAGGTCCTACTCGTCGACCCCGACCGGGCTGCCGGCACAAATCGCATCACCCACCTGGAAATCATGGAGCCCACCGATGGCTGAGTTCCGTCAATTCGTCTGCTGGTCACCGGTTACCGCCGCGACGACGATCAGCACGGAAGCTGTCAGCCCTTCGCCTTCCGTCTTCTTCGCCACGCATGCGCCGCTGCGGATCCGACGACGACACCCAGAAGCCAAGGCAGACGACCTCGGTGTGGCCGTGACGGAGGAGGAAGTCCGACGCGACTTCCTGCAGCGGCCCACGGCCAACGGGGTGCTTTTGATGCCGGTGACCGGTGAATCAGGAACGGGGAAGTCGCACCTGGTCCGCTGGGTACACGAGTTGACGCGGTCGACCGAGAAACGTGTGGTCATCTATCTGCCGAAGACCAGCACAAGCCTCCGGGCCGTCGTTCGGACTCTGCTCGACCAGCCGGGAGTGGACAGCCCGGAATTAGCGCAGCTGCGTGCCGACGTTGATCGGATGAGCTCGGAACTGGACCCCGACAGTCTGCAACGACGCCTGATTAACGAACTCTCCGAGGCCGTGGCGGTGGCAGAGCCCAAACCCGGCCCCGCGCGGGTGCTCGCGGGGCCAGACAAGCTGGCCTCGCTTCTGCTCGATCCTCATGTCCGCGACCATTTGCTGCAGCAGGGCAAGCTCATTCCCCGGCTTGCCGCCAGTCTTCTCTCGGACCGACACGAACGTGAGGACGACCGGCCGACCAGCTTCTCGCTCACGGATTTGCCCCTAGACATCGCGGACGTCAACAAGGCGTCCGACAAGGCCAAGCGCTTGCTAAGTTTGATCACGAGCCGACCCGAACTGCAGACCGCGGCGGTCGACATCCTCACCGAGCAACTGCCGGTTGCCGTCACATCGGCCTGGAACATGGGCGGCGGGCGGCTGCAGCAGGCGATGCTGGAGATCCGTCGCCGATATGCCGAGCAG
The DNA here is from genome assembly GCF_044465805.1 of Micromonospora sp. NPDC049497. Lineage (NCBI taxonomy): Bacteria > Bacillati > Actinomycetota > Actinomycetes > Micromonosporales > Micromonosporaceae > Micromonospora > Micromonospora sp. NPDC049497. The sequence continues at coordinate 33,054 of NZ_JBITMC010000022.1, forward strand.
GGCAAAGAAATCGTTCTGTTGATCGAGGACTTTGTGGTCCTTCAGGGTGTGCAGCGTGATTTGCTCGATGCCTTGATTGAGGCGGGTGTACGTGGTGGTAGGACCGAACTTGCCCCCGTCCGCACGCTCATGGCGGTGACCACCGGTTACTTCGCGCGGCTAGCCGAGACCGTCCTAACTCGCGCGAAGGCGGCCACGCCTTACCTCTACGATCTCGACGTCCCGTTCGAGACGGACGAGCAGGGCCGAACGGACGTCACCGCCTTCGTCGGTCGGTATCTCAACGCAGCACGCGTCGGCCGAGAGGAACTGGACCATGCGAACGTTGCGCAAGGTGCGGATGTGCCCAACCGGTGCACTACGTGCCAGTTTCAGGAGACGTGTCACTCCACCTTCGGCGCTTCGGCGGAAGGCCACGGTCTTTACCCGTTTAACTGGCCGGCCCTACGGCGAACCATCAGGGCACGTCCGGCCCATAATAGTCCCGACTCGTTCAATCCGCGGGCGGTCATCGGGGAGGTCCTCCGGCCTGTGCTGGTCGATCATGCGCAGGCCCTGCGCGAAGGCTCCTTCCCGGACCAGCAGTTCCGCGAGGATTACCCGACCCCCGCAGGCGAGCGGTTCATGCTCGGCGCAGTGCAACGGGAGATCGAAGAGCGGGATTCAGTTGACGCAAGTCGCCGTAAGACGTTTCTCGAATTCTGGGGCGATTCCCCCGACAACGTCACCAATCTGGAACCGGAACTGCATAACGCGTTCGGCATTAGCCTCTTATCACTAGACGATCTCGCAACCGGTCGAGACCGCACAACGACGCGCCTCATAGGAGGGTCCCCGTCCGTGAAGAGGACAGGGGGTCGCGAGTCGGCGGGTGAACTTCCTCGCGCCATCGCCATGATGATCGAGCACGTCGAAGAATGGCAGGGCCGCCAAAGCCAACTTCCGCAAACCACCGCCGCCTACCTCCGGGGCGTGATTCGGCAAGCAGTTATCAACAGGTGCTTATGGACCGATCCGGTCATGGCGGAGCCGGCGGCAGCGGATCTTGACAGGGCATGGCCGTCGAACTCGACTGTCGTATCCATTGAAGGTGCTGCGGGCGAACGGCTTCCGGGAACAGCAGAGGCGCCTATCCGATTCAAGCGCAACGCAACTAATGCCACCTTCTTTCGACAGTTGCTGCTGGCTAGCGTTGACGTGACGGGCAATGCCGCGGCCGTGCGACACCTGCACAAGATCGCCGAAGGGCGCCAGCAGGATCTACAGAGGGCGGTGCAACGCCATCGCGGGTTCTCTGACGAGGAACTCATTCTCGGCATGCAGGCGTCCCTGCTGGGTGCCGCACTTGCCGGCCATGCCTGGCCGGGCATGGCGGACGCCGAACTGCTAGACGCTGCGCTCGCTGACGGTAGCGGGTGGAAACGGGCGGACGGTGGTGGCCGCACCCCGCATTGGACCCGGCTCTGGGAGGCTCACCGAGTCGGCCGCGGCGAACTGGTCGCGAGGCTCAGGGACGGTGTCGGCTTCACCCGAGGCGTCCGGGGCGGCGTGCGAATCATTGATGCCGCGCGAGCACTGCCCTTGGTGCGGAAGGCGGCACAGGAGTGGGCGTGGCAGCGACCCAACAAACTTCCTCGGTGGGCTGAGAAGGCTGTACCAGGGCTCAATCAGTTTGCCGCCGTAGCAGACGCGCAACTGGCCGTGCTGCAGGAGCAATTCACGAAGATCCGGGCGTTCCTGCCACCAGGCGTCGGCGGCAGCGAGACCGTAACCGCCGTCGAACAGGCCCTCCGCACCGCCGTCGGGGAGGGCTTGGGCCCGGCAGATCTGGCGACTTTCCGATTGGTGCTGGACGACGTCCGGCAACGCGACTGGCGATGCATTGAGCGGCTGGAGCGAGATCTAGCCCGAGTCGACACCGCCCAGGACGGGGAGAACCGGTACCGCGCCATGATCACGGCGTGCGCGGTGGACCGGGGCGCCGACCCCGCGACTATCGAGCGTTTCCTCACAGCAGGTGACGCCTGGTTGAGCGAGAAGCTCAGCCAGGCCCGGTTGCGGGGCGGAGGAGGGGGCGAGTCGGCCGCTCTCCGAGTGCAGGAGTTACTGCAACAGTGGGCGGAGGTCGACCAGTGACCGTAATGTCTGTGCTGGACAAGGCAAGGGCGCTCACCGCAGAGGCGAATCGGCTGCGGGAAGGATCCGAGGCGGAGGACAACGCCAAGCGCGTCCTCACTCAAGCCGAGGATCTAGGCGGCGCGCTGGAGCGGCTTCGCCGACTGGTGGAAGCGGCTCGCGCACTACATGAGCAGGGCGTCGACGTCGATGTCAGCAGGGTGGACGACGGCCGAGAGAGGTTCTCGCGGCTGGCCGCGGGAGGGTTGCCGTCGGTTCAAGCCATCGTGGCCGCTCGCCGTAGCGTCGACGCTGTCCTACAACGCGTCCGCGCCACGCTAGCGCAAGCATGGCTGCAGTGGACTAGTGAGCGGCTGGCCGAACTGCCGGTACAGCGGTTGGCGGTCCTGTCCGCAGCCGACCAGCGCGCCGAGCAGACCATACTCGGCGAACTGAAGAGGCTTAACAAGATCGACGTGCCGCACGCGCGGGAGGTTTCCTCCTTTGTAGCGGCCCATGCCGGCTTGAAGGAGGCGCTCGATAATCTGCGTGAACCTGATCCGGAGCTTGAGCAGTTACTGTCACGACTGAGCCGACGCGTCACGCTTGACCAGGTCTCCAATGCAGATATCGCTCTCCTACGGGAGTACGGCCTCGCCGATCAGATCGAACTACATCGGAGGGGTTTGTGACACAGGGACTCGATGAACGCTTCCTGTCAGGCGTCCTCGACGATCTGGAGGACCTCGAACTTCCTCTACTGGCGTGGGGCGTGACCACCGGGAGCCTCGCTCATGAGGAGGTGCTCGAGGCAATCGCCGGGCAACTCCTCGAAGGCCAGACGTTGCTAGACGTCGCCGAAGACGAGGTCCTCGCAGTCCTGCTGGACGCCGCCCTACTGTTCCGGATCCCGGCCACCTCACCGCCCCGCTACCGCACGAGGATGGCCGAAACCGTCCGACTGACCACCCGTCTGCGACAGCTGTTCGGGCCCCGGGACCTCGCGTCGCCTCCGGCACGCTGGTGGGAGCAGGGCCGAACGCTGGTAGCGGATTATCGACTGCACACCGCTCGCCGTCGTTATCCGCGACGCAACATCCCCGTCGACGACGCGCTGCAGGAACTCGCCCGCTCTGACGCCTGGACGGCCTGGCACACCCAAACTGCCCGTGCCCAGCTGAGCCATCCCACCGTGGCCCGGTTCCAGGTAGACGCTACGTGGGCGATCACGAACGCTCTGCACGCGGGCCAGAGCACCGGCGTGATCGTCGGCGCCGGCACAGGTAGCGGCAAGACGCTGGGTTTCTACCTCCCCGCCTTCGCGGCGATGGCAGAGCACGCTCGCAAGGGCGGAGGTGGGGTCCACACGCTGGCGCTCTATCCGCGCATCGAACTGCTGCGCGACCAGTTACGGGAAGCAGTCGCCACCGCCCTTCGTGTAAACGGCGGTTTGGAGTCGGGAACGGGACGACGGCTGCGGATCGGTGTGCTCTACGGGGACACGCCGCAGAATGCCCAGCAGTTGCAAGCGCGAACATCGCATTTGGCCCGCTCGTGGACCGGTCGCAGCGGGGATGCCGTATGCCCCTACCTGGCATGCCCCCGCTGCCGGCACAACCTCGTCTGGTCTAGGAAGGACCAAGCCGAGAACCGAGACCGGCTGCGGTGCTTCCACGCATCCTGTGGCCTCGTCATCGACGACGTCGTGTTGACTCGCGAAAATCTGCGCGGCAATCCACCGGACCTGCTGTTCACCACCACGGAGATGCTCAACCGCAACGCGACCGATCCCGGGCTCGGTCAACTTCTCGGTTGGCGCGGCCCACGCCGGCCATCGCTGGTACTGCTGGACGAGGTACATACCTACACCGGCATGCACGGTGCCCAGGTCGGCCTGCTACTACGGCGATGGCGACATGCGGTGCGAAGCACCGTGACATTCGTGGGTCTCAGCGCCACACTTCGCGACGCCGCAGCGTTCTTCGCGCAGCTCACCGGGCTGCCGGATGTTTCGGTCGACTACGTCACGCCGCAGGCCGAGGATCTGGAGGAAGAGGGCCGAGAATACGCGATCGCTGTGCGCGCGGACCCGGTCTCCGGCGCGAGCCAACTGTCGACGTCCATTCAGACGGCAATGCTCTACGGCCGGGTGCTGGACCTTCGTGGTCGGGAGATGCTCTATGGATCACGTGGCTTCCTGTTCACCGATGACCTCGACGTCACCAACCGGTTCTACGACGACCTGCGTGACGCAGAGGGAGGAGGTACCCGGCGCGGGCAGCGCCGTGCGGGGCGAGTCCTAGCCGGGTTGCGCTCGCCGGATGCACCGTTTCGAGCCGAACGATTCACCGACGGCCAATCGTGGGACTTAGTGCGGCAAGTCGGGCGCGACCTGGACCCGGACGCCGTTGTCGGGGAGTTGCGGGTGGGCCGCACGTCCTCGCAGGACGTCGGAGTGGACTACGATGCCGATCTTGTCGTTGCCACCGCCTCGCTCGAGGTGGGCTACGACGACGACCGGGTCGGGCTTGTGCTTCAGCACAAAGCGCCGCATGACGCTGCCGCCTTTATTCAGCGACGCGGTCGTGCCGGACGCCGCCGCGGAACGCGTCCGTGGACCGTCATCACCCTGTCGGACTATGGGCGGGACAGGTTGGCCTACCAGGCATACGACGCCCTGTTCTCACCCGAACTGACGGCGCGCCGCCTGCCCGTCCGCAACCGCTTCGTCCTCAAGATCCAAGGCGCCCAGGCGCTACTGGACTGGCTCGCCGCGACGCTACCTCAGGCCCGTATCGATCCACGCCGACTACTGACAGCTCCGCGGCCGGACGCAAGGCCAGCAGATTCAGGACAGGAGCAGGCGCTGGCCGACCTGCTCGAACGGCTCATCACGGATCAAGCGTTGCAGGACAGCCTGATGGTTCATCTGCGCCGGGCCCTCGGCATCAGCGCTGACGAGGCCCAAGCGCTGCTGTGGGAGCAGCCTCGTGCCCTCCTGCTCAGTGTGGCACCCACCGCACTGCGGCGGCTACGTTGCCGATGGCGGCCCGTGGATCCGGACCCGGGGGCTCACCCCGGCAGCCTGCTTCCCGAGTTTCTGACCACCGCCCTGTACCAGCCGCTCAACGTTCCGGAGGTCAATTTCCGGCTGCCGTTCACCGAAGAAGCGGAAGCCCTTCCGATCGAACGAGCGCTGCGCGAAGCCGTGCCCGGGCGAGTCAGCCGACGCTACGGCCACCGACGCAGCAACGACCGCACCTGGTTGCCGCTACCGGCCGGTGGAGCCAACGGCACGCTTGAGATCACGAGCTTCGTCGAGACCCACAGCCCGCAGGGCGCATGGACACCGGCGGGGCATCAACCCGTGCAGGTGTTCCGTCCCTATGTCATGGCGCTGCAGCAACCACCCGGCGAGATAGCCGATCGCTCGCAGGGTGTGCCGGTGTGGGGGTCAGAAATTCTCGAACCCGCCAGTGGCCTTTATGCGGCGAACATCCCGAAGCCTTCCGCCTGGACCGACCGCATTACCGCAGTCGGTTTCGCCACAAGCGCCGCCGGCAACCCGGCAGAGGTCCGGCGGATGACGCTCGGCGCCGAGTGCGAAACGACCTACGAACGCGGGACCACGCGCACGATCACCAGCAGCGTCCGGTACAGCATGGACGGGCAATCCGCCGCACTGGGCTTCCGGTTGAACGTCGATGCGGTCCGGTTTGACCTCGCTCCGCTCGACGTCACTCGCAAGGCTGTGGCGGAGCACTTGAGATCGCCGGAGTGGCGGCTGCTGGCGCTCACCAGCGCCATGGCACAGGACCCAGCCCTCGACGGAATCGCGAACTCGTTCCAACGAAACTGGCTCACCACGGTGTACATGGCCGCGTACGCCCTGGCAGCCACCGAGCCGGGCATGGCGGGCAGTTCAGGCGAACGCGTCCATGCTTCGCTGCACGGCGGTGCCTGGCGCAATAACATTCAGCAGATCCTGCGCGCGCTCTACCGCGACGCCGGCGCGGGCGCGGCTGCGGCACCCGACCGCCTTGTCGCCGGACTGACCGACCTCAGTACCGATGCCCGACTGACGGACCGTCTCGACCGGCATGCTCGGCTGCTATGGGCCGACGACGTTGGGCACCTCACCACGGACCTGGCGCAACGCGTCTACCGCGACACCGTGGCCGCCGCGATACTGGCGGCCACCCAACGGGCTTGTCCTGACGCGCAAGACCGCGACCTCATCGTCGACGTCGTACCGTCAGCCGAGGGGGACGGCCGTGCCGCCATTTGGCTCACCGAGACCTCGCTCGGCGGGGTGGGCATCATCGAACAATTGGTGCGCTACTATGCCGAGAATCCCCGCCGGTTCTGGGGCTTGGTCGATAGCGCCCTGGGGCCAAGCGACCACGACTACGTGCACAGCACCGTCGTGCAATTGCTCGATCACGTCGTATCACAACCGTCAGGAACGGCCGCCCAGGCCATGTCGGCGCTTCGCGAAGCTCCCTCGGCGCATGCGGCCGATGCCGCGCTGCAGCAGCTGCGTTCGGCGTGGGCAGCCCTGGCCGGACATCCGCGCCACCAAGCGATCGCGGCTCTGTCAACTCGACTGCTGAGGCCGGGCACGACCAGCGCTACAGACGCCACCGTGCTTGGCCTCATTCGCGCCTGGGACGGGCTGCAGCAGCGGCTTGGCTTCGAGGTGGAAGGCGCCGTATTCGCATACATGGTAGGCACCGGGCGGTTAGCCGTTCCCGGCGCCGACGGTACAAGCCTGACCGCGGACCAGGTGTTCAGTTTGCTGTGGCCGCGGGGAAGCAAGGCGCGAGTGCAGCACTTGCAGCACTACCAGCCTTACGCAGGAACGCAGATCATCGATCGACTTCTGGCGCAGGCCGCACACGACGAGCGTCTCCCGGTTGTCAACGTGGACTACCCGGACTGGCTGGCCGCATATACGGCGGCAATACGCGACCGCGGCGCCGTCGTGCTCGTCGCGCCGGTACAGCAGACGCAGACCTTCGGCGCCGCACTGCGTACCGTGCCCGCAGTGACAATCGACCGGGACGTTCTGCGGCTGTACGGCGACGTACGAGCCGTCGCCCGCGACGGCGGCTACCTGAGAGCAACGATTGAGATCCGCGAGGCGGCACAGTGACGTGGGAACGAATTATCCGCACCGGCCGTGCGACCGGCGTGCGCATCGATGCGGTGTTGGCGACCGTCCTGACCGCCGAACTGGTTGCCCCGAGCCGCCACCTTTGGCTGGTATCGCCATGGATCAGCGACGTGCCCGCCATCGATAACACCAGCGGCAGTTACGACAGCGTGTTAATTGACCCGTCGAACCGAATATACACGTTATCGGAAGTCCTCTCACTGCTCACCGATAACGGTGCCCGAGTAGCGGTCGTCGTGCGCCCCGACCCACACAACAACACCTTCCTGAACCGTCTCCGCCGCAATGCCAATGGCGAGAACCTGCGACTTCTGGAACACGAGGACGTACACGAGAAAACCTTTTGCGGCGATCAATGGCTCCTCACGGGTTCAATGAACCTGACTCTGCGGGGAATGCAGATCAACGACGAGGCAACGACCTACAAGGTCGGCACGGAAGCCGCTGCAACCGCCCGCCTCGACTTCCGGCACCGATTCAGAGGATTGGAATGACGGGCCGTCGCACTGGAAATGATTACGCCGCCAGGGCCGATGAACTCATCGAGACGTTCTTCGGGCCAGGGAACCCGGTCTGGCCAAACCGCGATCCGGACTCGATCATCGGCCGACGGCTCGTACCCTACCTGCAGGTGCTTCACGAGGGCTCGGACGTACCCATTGTCCTACCGCGCCAGGATCCGGAAACCCGGCAATGGGTGGCGTACGTCATCCCTCTGGACGAACGCCATGGGGCGGCCATGGGAGAACTCCTCCAAGCCTTCATCGGAACGAGCTTCGCACGATTCCACGGCCAACCTGCCCGGCTCAACCCCGAGGATCCAATAGACCGAGCCGTGCTGAGGTTCGCGGGCCACTCCTCCGTCTTCGTAATCTCCAGCCCACGCTCGGCCGAGAAACACATGTGGGATGCCGTGAAGCTGCTCCAGCAGGCGGTCCGGATCCGCCCGCGACGTTCCTGGCATGCGCCCACGCCCGTCGGCCGGCTCTTGAGCCAATTCGATATCGCCATGGCGGCCGGCGACAACGCCGCGTCCGCATCGCTCCTCGAACAGTTGTCGGCGACGGGCGGTTTGAGCGCGACGAATGTCGCTTATCTGCGCATTAAGCGCCTTGCCCGCCTCGGCCGAAATGCCGAACTGCTGCGGCTGGCGGAACTGCCGGACGTCGCCACGACGCGGCCACCGACTCCCGTACGCGACGCCATCCTGGCAGCCATCTTCGTCACCGCGTTGGCCGAACCCCTCGCAGCCGGGGAACTGGAGACCGCACGGGCACGCCTCATCGAGGCCGGGACACTGGTACCCGCGCTGATGGACGGCCCCCTGGCAGAGTTGAGCCCCGAAGCGCTCACCGTGCTGGCCCTTGCAGCGCCCGTCATGGACAACACGCCCATCACGGAACTGCTGCGAAATCAACCCGGCGTCCTCGCCGCATTGGAGCCTCTGGCGCCTGACCTGGCCGCTCAGTATCTGCATGCGCGCCCATCGGAGGCAACCAACGAAGTTGCAGGTGAAGCGAACGGCGAAGGTGCGGGCACCACCATTGCTGCCCCCACGTCATGGCTTGAGTTGGCACGTGCAGTAGCAGCCGACTCCGATATCGGCGAAGTCCTCGCCGACGAGCGCTGGCGGCTGTGGCCACCGGCCGCCGAGACCGACGACGAGGTTGCGTCCGTACTGGGCCGACTCGACGACGCAGCAGCCGACAGAGTCTGGGCCTTGGTGGGCCCGTTCGTTGACGCGGATCGTTACCTACGCCCAGCCGCCAGGTCAGCGCGCGAGTTCCTCACCAACGCGCTCACGCATGACCGATTCACCCCTGGAGACTTGGCCGGCATTGTCGCCCTCGCCGAAATCGTGCTTCGGTCGGCTCCCGATTCGGCTACCTATGCACAACTCCTAGACGACCTAGCCGCTGAGGCTTCTCGATGGGCCGGCCCAGACCGAGCCCCTGTCGTGCTCGACCTCGTCGACCTCGTGGCACGATCCGCATGCCCCGATGCGGATGCCAGGCTACGTGTCGGCTACCGCCTGCTTCGACCCCTCAGTGACCACAGCACCCGACTCGACCACGATCAGGCGGGATTCGCGGCTCAACTAAGCATTGAAGTCGGCGTTGAACTACCGTGGCCGCCCACTGATGAAGAGGTGGCCTCGCCATGGTCAGACGTGCCGGCGCAGGACTTGCTCCTGTACTCGCTCGATGAGAGCGTCCTCGATCGCGTAACCACCGCCTTGGCTGCGCTCGTACCGCAGGTGAACATCATCACCAGCCACGACCATGTCGGCAGCCGCCAACTGAAGCAGTGGGTACGGCGGGCCGATGTCGTCGTCATGGCGACGCGCTGTGCGACTCACGCCGCCACCGGATTCATTCGCTCGAACAGCAGGCCTATGACCCTCATCCGAGAAGCCGACGGCAGTGGCTCGGCCTCGCTGCTGCGCGCAGCCACGGCAGCACTGAACCGAGGAGACTATAGCCGTGGGTGACTATCGCCTGACTCAACTCGGTACCTCCGAGTTCGAGCACATGAGCCAATCGCTTCTCGCCGCCCTCATTGGGGCGTCCAATGTAAAGGTTTACGGCGTTGGGCGTGACGGTGGCCGCGAGCTGACCACGGATGCAGTGTTCGAAATAGAGGAGGGCCTGCAGTGGAGCGGCTACACGGTCGCACAGGCAAAATTTCGCGCCCGGCCCGGGAGTGCCGACGCCAACGCGACATGGCTGCGAAGCCAGATCCGTGCCGAGTTGCAGGACTGGATTAGTCCTATCGCGAACCGTCATCCCAAACCGGACAACTTGCTGTTCATCAGCAACGTGCCTTTGTCAGCTGTGCCGGGCCACGGCCTGGACGCCGTCGAGGACGTCTTCGGCGATTTCGCCGACCGCTTGCCGCTGAAGGCTTACGCAGTCTGGCACTACGATCATGTGTGCCGGCTCCTCGACAGTTACCCCGGGGTCCGCGCCGCCTACGCCGGGCTGCTCACCTCCGGGGACGTACTGACCGAGTTGCGCCAGGTACTGCTCGGCGAAGTGATCAACATCGGTGAGGTTCTGCATCGACATGCCGCTAAGGAACTCGTTGCCGAGCAATGGGTGCGCCTCGGCGAGTCGGGGTCTCGCGCACATGAGAAGCTGCAAATCGGTCAGGTTGGTGTAGATTTGCAAGCGTTGGCCGCAGTCGGAGACACTGATCCTGCTTCCAGGCCTATTCAGGTCCTCGAACATATGATCATCGCGGGTAATGGGGTACTGCGACCTAGCATTTACGAAGGACCGGAGCCACATCGTGTCCTGGTGGGCGGACCGGGCCAGGGCAAGACCACGGTGGGTCAGTTACTGTGCCAAATCTACCGTGCAAACCTAGTCAGCGACCTTGACTCGATCGGGCCGCAGGCCGCTGGTGTCGTAACCACCCTTCGCCAGCACCTCGCCGCCAGTGGGCTACCAATTCCAATCAACAAACGATGGCCGTTGCGCCTCGATCTCAGCGGGTACGCTGACGTCCTCGGCGGAAACCCCGCCACTTCCGTCCTGAGGCACCTCGCAAGCCAGATAAGCGACCGCGGGGCCGACACCATCACTGCCGGGCAGCTCAAGACCTGGCTCAGCTCGTGGCCGTGGCTACTCGTCCTCGACGGCTTCGACGAGGTCGTCGCCCCGCAGGTCCGCGAAGCGATGATCGACCGGATCGCCGATTTCTTTATCGACGCGGCGAGCGTCGACGCCGATTTGATGGTCATCGCCACGACCCGGCCGCAGGGCTATAGCGCTGAGTTCAGCCCGGACCAGTACCAACACCTGCACCTGATGCCGCTGACTAGCGGGCAGGCTGAGGCGTTCGCCCGGAAGCTCGCCGACGTCCGTCTCGGGGACGACCCAGACGCGCATGCTAACGTGCTCGCCCGAATTGGCGAGGCAGCCAGGGATCCACTCACCGCTCGCCTGATGGTCACCCCGTTGCAGGTGACGATCATGTCGCTTCTGCTAGAAGGTCGGGCCCGGGTACCGCAGGACCGCTATACCCTGTTCGCCGACTACTATCGCACGATTTATGGCCGGGAGGTTGCCAAGAACACCGCCACCGCCCGGCTGCTCGAACGGCACCGCCGCACCGTTGACCAACTACACGAGAAGGTCGGACTGCGGCTGCAGATTCAGGCCGAGTCCAGCGGCAAAGCGGACGCCGCGCTTCCAAATCGCGAGGTGCAGACTCTGGCCCGACAGATCCTCGACAAGGAGGACCACCCAGTCGAGGAGGCGCAACGGTTGGCCGAACAGATCGCCGCCGCGGCCACCACCCGGCTCGTGCTGCTTGTCGCCAAACACGCCGACGACGTCGGCTTCGATGTACGCAGCTTGCAGGAGTTAATGGCCGCCCGCGCGTTAACCACCGGCCCTGACGGCGGGATTATGGAGAGGCTGCGAGCGATCGCGCTATCGGCACATTGGCGTAACACGTTCCTACTCGCAGCGGGAAGACTCGCCACCGACCGAAGGCATCTCGTCGACGCAATTCTGGTTCTGCTCGAAGACCTCGACACAAGCAGTTATCTGACGATGTACTTGCACCCGGCCGCCGGACTGGCGCTGGACCTCCTCGACGACAAGTTCGCCGCGCCTTCGCCCAGGGTCGAGATGAAGCTTGTGCGGAAGGCAGTCGAGGTCCTGCAAAGCCCGCCCATTGTCGGTTTCTTGGATGCCTCCGACATCCTGCAGCGGGCCGCGCTTACGGGCTCGGCTCTGCTTGGCCCGTTCATCGCTGACGTGGCCAAGACCAGTCTTGCTGCCGACCCGCCCCAGCGCATAACCGCAGCCATCATGATGCGCCGATGGGCCCGCGGCACCGGTGCGCTGGCTGCTCTTGGCCGACAGCGCACAGCGGGTGACTTCGCCGAGTTCGGGTCGGACCAGGCCGCGGTCATCAGGGCGCATTACCTTACTCGCTCGGTCGCTCCGAGGGTCAAGGGCATGCCGGGACAACCCCGACGGGGAGGCGCTGCCGCCAACACCGGAGCAAACCGATGCCATCAGACAGTCGCCGGCTACTTCAGGACTGGTAGCGAAGACGTGGCAGTTTCTGCCATCTTTGACCTTGAAGACGGCAGGGCGTGGGACGACATCTTGCAAACGTTTGACGGAATAGCGGTAACCTCTGTCGGCAGCAAACCAATGCCGGCAATCAAGCAGCCGCGCTATCACCGTGCGACTCTCGCACGAGCCCTCAACCGGCCGGCGGTGGCAAATCATCTTGCCCAACGGTTGCTCGCCCTCGACCCCGACGACTGGGCTGTGGCCTCCACGGTAGCCGACATTATCAAAAACGTGTTGCAGAGCCGCCCGGCCGGTGGTGCGCTCGGTTCTTAGTATTAACCTGGGCGCGCCGAAACGTCGTCTCTGACGTTATTTGGCATTCAGTCCTGTCTCGACAGGGGAGGAACTGGCAGGCCGACGAAAGGTGGCCCCGGGTCCATAGGGCCACCTTTCGCTCCGCGACGAATCGCCTGCGGATGGCATCGCTAGAAGAGTCGGCTCGACCGATCGTGCCGCTTTCCCTGCTTGGAATAGTATGTGGAGACGAGGAAGTCGGTGATTCGCTGAATATCCCGAGGGGTGTTCTGAACATCGTTCCAGCGGCGGGGAATCCCGTCCCCCAGATCCCACGTGCCCTCGGTCCAGCGACAGTAGTCGTTGACGGTCTTCAGTCCCGTCGCAAATACCTGAGTGTCCGGCACGTCCTGGCCACTGCCATTCGTGTCGGCGATGGCGTCCATCAGATAGCCCATGCTGATGATCCCAGCGCCATGCATCAGCCGCGACTTGCGAGGGGGCTTACCCCACGCATCCTCACCGAACACCTCCCGCACTGCGGTCCAGAAGTCGCTCAGTACAGTCACCATCAGTCCGATGTTGGGCAATGTGCTGTCGCTGCCACGGAAGCGATACAGGACGCCATCCGAGATGCTGTTCTCGAGCATGCGCAGCATGGAGTTGTCTTTGATGACGCCGGCAGGATTCGTCGGGGTTTGAATCATGTGACGCAGCGGTGAACGTTCGTCGAAGTTAAGGCGCTCGAGAACCGTTGCGGGGAGCTGCCGTACGCGAAGCTGGTTCGGCAGCGGGCCAGAGGCGGCCGGGAGCAGCTCGTGAATGAGGCCCTTTGGAAGCGGCTTGGTCGAGTTAACGAGGATGAACTGCGAACGGTGGTCAGCCTGGTCGGCGGTGATGAAGGCAGTGACGCAGATCGGGAAGGCCGCGACGTCTGCATCCCGGATGGCCGCGGAACGCTGCTGGCCGTCCACGATGAAGCCTGGCTTGTCGGCGTCCTCCCAGTCGTCGCTGACAGGTACCAGGAGAGTTCCTGAGCGCACGTAGCGAGGGCCGTCAGTAGGGGTGTCAGCCGGAACGAAGCGAACTCGGTCGTCGAAGGCCACCACGATCGCGTTAGGCAGCAGGGGGCTGTCGTCGGACTCCACATAGCGCCGGATCGCGGCCACGTGCGCGAGGACCTCTGGCCGTTGGTAGCCATGTAAGCGTTGCTCGTTGTCGCGCCGAACCCGCGAAACGGCGGCGAACGACGGGACTTGCTTCCCGTCCACTGCGAAGGTGTAGAGACGGCGATTTGGGCCCTGCCTGATCTCGAGAGCGGGGAGGTGTAGCACGTTCTTTTGGTTCTCCGCCTCGATCATTCCGCTCTTTCGGCCCTGCTTAGTCACGATCGTCTTCTCCAAGCTGCCGGCGCACTCGCTGGCCGAACACGTGTAGGTTGTGGAAGCCCCGACGCTTGTTACGCTCGGCGCCGCGGAAGATGATGACTTCAATTCCTACTGATGCACAGATCGTGCAGTCGCAGGCCCGCCACGGCCGGTTCTCAAGAGTCTCGCGGTATTGGCTGGTCCGATCAGCCTTGCGATCCCACACGGCGCTATAGGCCGCTAGGGCATCTAGGGCGGCGTCCACGTCGACCTCGTCCTTATCGAACTGGCGAAGGCGAGTCAGTGCCATGCGTTCCAATTGCATGGCGTGCCCTTGGCTGATCTCGCCGGAGCGAATTCTTGCTTTAAGTTTCGCGTTCCCGTCAACCTGGGGGACGCGGAGTGCCACGAAGGTCCGATCGGGAGCGTAGTAATTGTCTCGGTCATCCTTGAACGCCTGCCGGAAGGGTGAGGTGCTGTCGAAACTCCTCACGCCATGGTCAGCGAAAGTTGGGATCTTTTCGCAACGGCTGATTCCCAGGAGATGCAACTCTGTATCGGACTCTCGTACGTCATCGATCATCTGCAGGCAGGCTAGGATCTCATTCGTCTTGAGAGGCACCATGCCCCCGAGGGCGATGCGGCGATATCCGATCCGTTGCAGTTCCTTCACAGCGTAGGCGTAGGACTCCGGGCTCCAACCCTGAGCGACCCCAAGCGGAGTGAAGTGGACATCGCTTGCGCTACACCGCCTCCAAAAATCGGCGGCCAAGTCGAGAGTGATCTGTTGTCTGCGCACCCATTCTTCGGCGGCATTATCAGTACGAACGATCTTCGGATCGTACTGAAAGATTACATGATCGACTGAGATGCCGTAATCGAATCCGCACCCCTCGTAGAAGCCCACCACCTCCTCAACGCTGTACGGCGGGTACTCTTCTGCGGCGTACGAGAAGGCACCGCAATCGCCCATGATCTTCAAGGGTGCACTCCCGTTGTTGAGACGAAAGAACTCCCTTGCCCCTTGCCGGTACAGGCGGTGGCGCTGGGGTCCGGTGTACTTGCCAGTGCTGGAACTGGCGGTCCCGTCCACGATGGCCTTGGACACCAGGAGGCCGTTGAACGGTGGTGGCTTCAGCACTTCGTGCGCGTACAGATCGTCGCGTTGGCGCACCCGGAACGGGTCGCGTTCCTCACTGAGGAAGTCGAACGTGGGGTCTACCTGGTCCTGACTGTCAGGAAAGAAGAACTTCATCGAATTCCCGCCCGTTCGTTCAGGTAGACGCGGATGAGATAGTTGGACAACTCCTGCACATGGCGGGACAGGTTTTCAATCTCGTTCCACCGAAGGTTGAGCTCGTCCCACTTTCCCCCTGTCCACTGACAATGCGGCGCAATCACCGCGAGGTGTTTGCTGACCAGTTCCGGTGCCTCGGGGAGACGGGCATCCACCGTGCCCAACACCCGATCCATCAGTCGTCCCATGGCCCGTATGCCTGCTCCGTGCATGAGCCGGCTCTTGCTCGGTGGCTTGGCCCATGCGTCAGGAAAGGTGTCACGGACCGCTGACCAATAGGTGCAGAGCGCCTGGAGGATTCCGTCGAAGTCGGTCTCGTTGCGGGTGACGTCGCGGTACGGGAAGAGGCACCCAGCCGGCGAGGTGAGGCTCTCCTGGATCATCTCGACGACGACGGTGTCGGTGATCACCGCGTTCGGTGCCTGCTGCCGGTTGGTCGACGCCCGTTTGATCAGCCCGTAGAAGGGCGATGCCTTGTCGCCGTTCAGGACGTCGCACAGAGCTGAGGGTGCCTTCCGTATGGCGAGTCGGGGAGGTAGCGGGCTGTCGACCTCCGGCAGGAGTTCGGTCACCAGGCCACGCGGTAGCGGGCGGGTGTTGTTGATGCGCAGGAACTGGTCGCGCTGGAAACTGACGCTGTCCGCCACGAAGGCGGTCACCGGCACCGGAAACTGCTGCCGCTGGGTACGGGACAGCGCGAGGGCCCGTTGCTGCCCGTCTACGATCCATGCGGGCTTGGGCTTGCCGGGTTGCGTCAAGGGAATGTTCAGTAGCCCGGAGGTGGCGAGTCCGTCCGCGGCACCCGGTCCTCTGCTCGACTGGAACCGTACGTTGGAGGACAGGGCCAGGATGATGGGATTGGGAAAGAGGGCAGCTTCGCTGTCGAGGTAGTCGACGATCTCTTGTATGTGTTTCCGCACCTGCGGGCGTTGGTAGCCGATCAGCTTCCCGGCGTCGTCCCGACTCACGCGGGAGATGTCCGCGATCTGGAGGACCTCTTCCGCTTGTAGCGTGAAGAGATAGAGGGCCGGGGTGCCGGGCTGCGCGATTCGCAGGGCACGGCGCGCGATGGTCTTGGGATCGTGTGCGGGCGGCATCAGCAGCGCACATCCAACGAGATCTCGTCGAACAGTTGCCTGAAACGTGCCTGCTCGCATGACTTGCCGGAGTCTCGTAGCTGTCGAAGCAGGCGCGTTGCCGAGGTTCGCCCGGCGCCTGCGAGCGGCCGGATGAAGGCCTTGACCTCGTCGTCGGTCATGCGCTCGCGATGAGCCCGAGGCGTCGGCTCGGGTGCTGTGGCTGCCAGTTCGTAGGCCAGGGCGCGGAGGTGGGAGCGGCGGTGGGTGCCGGAGTCCGTGGTAATAGCGCCGACGAGGCGTTGCGCGACCCGGACGTTGAGGGCGAGCAGGCTGCCGCCGACCGCCGGCCTCATCCGAGCGGTCACCCCAACGACCAGTTTGTTCAGGTCGGGATCCGGCTGGGTCGGTCCGATGATCGTCAGCCGTTGTGGGTCGCGTAGTTGCCCTGCCGCCCTTCGGAGATCATCACTGCACGGCCGGAGGTAGGTGTCCGATAGGACGGCGATGATCGTGTCGTCTGGGTTCTTTCGGGCGAGGTCGTAGAACGACCGGGGGGACCCGGGCTCCGGGCCCACCCACTCGCTCAGCCCGCGCCACCAGTCGCGGTTTTCGGTCGAGCTCCGCCCGACCGAGTCTTCAGCTCGCAATGCGAAAGTCGCGGCGTAGGGGCGGACGTGAGCGGTGGTAGGAATCAATCCGTACCCGGCCGAGCAAACCCAGAGTTGCGCCTCCACGCGTGCAGAGGTGGCCAATCGACGCGCTGCCGCCCAGTGCTCACCGGCATAGAGTGACGTGGCGGCAGTGGAAGGTTGGCCGGGTTCGGAGAGTCGTCGTATCCACTCCGTGAGCCTCTGCCTCGGCAGGTAGTCCGACAGGGCTCCGACGCGCAGGGCGGCGGGCACCGTAAGATTCTTACGGTTTGCGCAGGTCACGACGATGTGAACGCGCGCCGGCGCTTCCGCCGGCCTACTATCCACGGACGCGCCCGACCGATGATCGTCGCTCGCCGCTTCCGTCACGGGGCATCGCCCCGGTAGATGGCGCCCGAGGTGCAGGTTTCCCTGACCATGATGGCCGACAGCGGCAGCTGGTCGATAAGCCTCACCCAAATCCACCGCGCCAGCACCTCGCTGGTCGGGTTCTCGAGCCCCGGCACCTCGTTCAGGTAGTAGTGGTCCAGTTGGTCCAGGAGGGGCCGGAACGCCGCCTTGATGTCACCGAAGTCCATCACCCATCCGGACGACGCTCCGACCTCGCCACGCACGTGCAGTTCAACGCGGTAGGAGTGGCCGTGGAGGCGAGCGCACTTGTGACCCTCGGGCACGTGCGGCAAGCGATGCGCGGCTTCGAAGGTGAACTCACGGAAGACTTCCATTAGGCGATCCCGATGTATTTGTGTGTCTGAAGGCTCAGCGACCATTGAGGATGGGCAAGGCAGTAGTTGATGGCGGCCTGCGTGTTCGCCGCCTGGTCCGGTCCGTCCATGGGCTGAAGGAGAAAGTGGGCGAAGTCCAGACCTTCGAAACGTTCAGGCTCCGCGCCGGGTTGGGGGTAAACGAGCTTGAGATCGTTACCCTCGGTGAGGACCAGTTCGGCGCCGGCCTTCGGACTGACGCAGATCCAGTCGATGCCGGCGGGCGCGAGCCGCGTCCCGTTCGTCTCGATAGCCACCTCGAACCCTTCTTCGTGAAGTGCCTCGACGGCAGCAGCATCGAGTTGCAGTAGTGGCTCTCCGCCAGTACAGACGACGTACGGCCTGCTCTTCGGGTGGGCTGCACCGGCCCACGCCTTGGCCACGGCTGCAGCCAGGTCTTGGGCGGACCTGAAGCGGCCACCGCCCGGCCCGTCAGTACCTACGAAGTCTGTGTCGCAGAACTGACATATGGCTCGGTGGCGGTCTGTCTCGCGGCCAGTCCAGAGGTTGCAACTCGTGAACCGGCAGAAGACCGCGGGTCGCCCGGCATGGGTACCTTCGCCCTGCAGCGTGTAGAAGATCTCTTTGATGCGGTACGCGGATCTCATGACACGCTGTTGACGGCGGGGTCTGACATGCCGAGTTCAGCGAAGCCGCGGGTACGCAGGAGGCAGGAGTCGCAGGTGCCACACGGCCGGCCGTCGACGGGGTCGTAGCAGCTGTGGGTGAGCGAGTAATCGACACCGAGGCTGAGGCCCAGCCGAATGGTGTCTGCCTTCGTCAGGGCGATGAGGGGAGTATGGACCTTCAACCGCTGACTGCCCTCGACGCCAGCCTTGGTGGCGAGGTTCGCCATCCGTTCGTATGCCTCGATGTACTCCGGCCGGCAGTCCGGGTAGCCGCTGTAGTCGAGAGCGCTTACCCCAATGAAGACATCGGAGGCCCCAAGGGTCTCCGCCCAGGCAAGCGCGAACGAGAGGAAGATGGTGTTCCGAGCTGGCACGTAGGTGATCGGGATCTCGCTGCCGAGTTCCTCGGCGCTTCCGTGGTGAGGCACAGCGAGGTTGTCGTCGGTCAGTGCGGAACCGCCAAAGATCCTTAGATCGATGTCCGCGACCACGTGGCGGGTCGCTCCGAGAGCCTTCGCGACCCGTCCGGCGGCTTCGAGTTCTACGGTATGCCGTTGCCCGTAGCGGAAGCTGAGGGCGTTAACCTCGAACCCCTCTTTGGCGGCCACAGCAAGGGCTGTGGCCGAGTCCAGGCCGCCGCTTAGCAGTACTACCGCTTGGGGCTTGGATGCCGACATCTGAGGCTCCTCGCTTCGTCGTTGGTCGAGAAACTGCAGTAGCTTGCTCCGCCGGTGATGCGTAGTTACTGCTCGCAGGTTGCGTCACGTTACCCGAGTACTGCGCGTTGTCGAAAGGTGGCCAGGGCGTGTCCATCGCGCTCGGCTAGACAGGCTCCGCGGCCATCGGCCGCGAACCGACCGGCCGGCTGGCTGAGTCGGTTGGAGTTCGCGAGCAGGGCAGCCGAGAGGTCGGAGCGGGTCACACGGGCACTCGGAGTTTGTCTGCGACCATCCACCAGTTGAGCTCGGGAGGCAGCGGAGTCACGATGACGCCCGCCTCCCGGAGGAGCCGTAGGTGCTGGTCGTAGCTCGGGTGCGCGGCAAGCTGCGCCTTAACGTTCGGGAACGCGTAGACCGGGATGTTAGCGCCGAGCGCTTCATTCAGGATGCCGAGCGCGAGGGTGTCGTTGATCCCCTGAGCCCACTTGTTGATGACGTTGAAGGTGACCGGTACGACGGCAACGGCGGTCCCCGGAGGGTGCGGCTCCGGGTCGCCGGGCATCCGCCACTCGACCCGGACCGGATGGCCGGTCTGTCGCCCTATCGCGTCCCGGTCGATCCAGTTGGCAGCGGTCGGCGTAGCGGTGAGGCAGACGATCCATCCGTCTTCCTGCAACAACTCAATGAGCTCCGTGATGCGCAGCACGGGAGGAGCGGCGCAGGCGACCAGGTACAGCACGCCCCTTTGAGTCACGCGAGCAGCCCGGCCCGTTCTGCCAGCGGCCGCAGCCCTGGTGTCGCCCCTCGTCGCTCCTTCGTCAGCAGGTCGAGCAGGAGCGTGCGGGCCTGAACGTTGGCGTGGACCACCTCCCCGGCTATCCGCTCGGCTTCGAGCAGGTGCAACACGGAGATGGTCATGTCGCCAGACGACATCATCGCCGCTGCCGCCAGGTCGACGTGTACCTGTGCCCTTCGGCCAACCAGCACCGCGGGCAGCCGAGAGGTGTCGAGCCGCGCTCCGATCTCCAGCGCTCGGCCCGCGTTTCCCGCCCGCACCGCGGCGGAGACCGCGTGGATGACGACGTTGGTCGGGCCGAAGCCTGTCCACAACCGGTTGCGGTCAGAGCCCAGCCTCGTTGCCAGTCCTTCGGCCTGCGCCAGGAACTGACCTGTTTCCTTCGGTTTGTCCTGTCCGGTTGTCATTACGGCGGCAAGAAGCAGCAATGCCCCCTGAGCGGAGAGTAGGTCGGGATCGCTCACAGGGGCAGCAGTGGTCAGCCGAGCAATACTGGCCCGCACGACCTGCTCGGCTTCGGTTGCCCGTCCGGGTAGCCGCATGAGACCGCACGCCGCCTGGTACGCCGCAATGGCTGCG
The DNA here is from genome assembly GCF_044465805.1 of Micromonospora sp. NPDC049497. Lineage (NCBI taxonomy): Bacteria > Bacillati > Actinomycetota > Actinomycetes > Micromonosporales > Micromonosporaceae > Micromonospora > Micromonospora sp. NPDC049497. The sequence continues at coordinate 53,495 of NZ_JBITMC010000022.1, forward strand.
AGCGCCTGGTCGTCCGCGAGTCGCGCTGCGGTGGAAGCCCGATCGGCGGTCAACAGGGCGGTGTCACCGTCGCCCACCTTGGCCGCCAGCTTTGACGCCCCGATGTAGGCGGCGGCTAGCAGCCGGAAGGCGTTGCTGCGATGCATCCCGGTGGACCTGCTGGCCACGTCCGTCGCCTGGCTGAGCACCTCTGGCAGCAAGCGGGCGACGGATGTGTAGCTCGCCCGCTGGTAGAGGTTGTGCACTCGGCCGACGCTCCGCCGCACCTCGACGAGCGACTGAAGTGGCCCAGCGGGGGCGGCCAGGTAGCTGGTGAGTAACGCTCGGAGGTCGTTTAGCATGTCCCGCCGGTCAGCGCCGGAAGCGGGATTACGAGTCTGATCTTGCATGGCCTGCCCTCGATGCGCTGCCATCGACACGTCGACGAACATGCCGTCGAGTTGTTCGAGCGTAACTCCCAACGCGGACGCGATACGGGTTCGATGCCAAGGCTGAGGATCCGTCTCGGCGTTCTCCCAGCGCACCACGGTTGACCGCTCCACGCCGAGAATCTCGGCCAGGCGCTCCTGGCTGTACCCCAGGGCTCTGCGCCGCTGGCAGAGCCGGTGTCGCTTAAGGGACACGGCCGACCTCCCTCCGCATGCCGCCACTCTAGTAACAGTCCGTCGATTAGGCGGGTGCGGAGACGCCTCATTTCTGCGTCACCGAAGCCCCTCGGACGCTGTAGTTCCTGGTCAGCTTTTTGTTGAAGCTGGGCGCATGGCCCGGGGCGGGTGCCGGGCTCCGGAACTGCGTCGACCCGAACGACACGGCTCCGTCTCCGCCCGCCCCGGCGCCAATCCACCTGCCAACAGGGGGCCCTTCCGCTACCGGATCCGACAACAAGGTGCCCCTCCCTAAATCTCGGAGCCGGCATGCCCACCCTGCTCGACGACTTCCCGGTCCTCACCCCCCTCACCGACGAGGACCTGACCTACGCTCTGCGCGCGGTCACCACCCACGCCCCTGAGAGTTGGCCGCAGGGCGAGCTGTGTCGCAGCGAGCGCGTCCCGTACCCCTGCCGCCTCGCCCGCTGGGGCCGCGCCACCCTCCAAGCCGCCGGCCTCACCGAAACCGAGCTCACCGAGGGTGCAGCGGCATGACCCCAAGGGAAGCCGTCACCCAGTGGCTGCGCCTCGTCGTGGCGGACGCCGAGCTGTCCCCGTACCTCGTCGGGGTCGAGCTGGACCGGCTCGCCGCGCACCTGACGGCGAGCCTCGCCGCGGCGCTGCGCGGCGAGCCGGCGGAGGATGCCTGGCGCGGCCTGGGCCTGTCGGAGGCCCAGCACCGGCGGATCGTCGACTACCTGGCCGGGGTGCTCTGGGCGCTCGACCTGCCCGACGACCGGATCGCCCGCGCCCGGCGGGCCTTCGCCGGCGAGGTGGACGCGTGAACCTCACCGACGCCTGGGAGGCGACCGTCGACACCGGAGACGACAACTTCTGGTGCACCCTGGAAGACCGCCGCCCCGGGCTGCTCCCCGAGCAGGACGCGCCGCTGCTCTTCGCCGCGCTCGGCCGCCTGACCAGCGGCGGCGACGGCCCGGCCGGGCGGGCGGCGCTGCTGACGGTGCTCGGCTGCGCGTACCGCCGACACGACCTGCTGCCGCACGCCGCCACGATCGGCGACGCGCTGCTCGCCGCCGTCGCCCGCCACGCCCGCCCACTGTGGACGCCGTCGCTCACCGAGGTCTGGGAGCGCGCCGGCCGCCGCGCCGCCGAGGCCGTGCGCCGCGCCGCCGGCCGCGTGGGCGACGGCCCGGCCTGGTGGCCCGCCCAGGTCATCGGCCACGACCGGCCGTGCGACACCATCGCCATCCTGACCGTACGCCCGTGGCGGCGCCTGCCGCATCGACCCGGCCAGGCGGTCCCGGTGTGCACGCCGCGCCGGCCCGGCCGCTGGCGCTGGCTCTCCCCGGCCAACGCCCCGCGCCCCGACGGCACCGTCGAGCTGCACGTCCGCGCCGTCCCCGCCGGCACCGTCTCCCACAGCCTCGTCCACGAAGTACGCCCCGGCGAGCTGCTCTGGCTCGGCCCGCCCCGCGACACCGGGCTGTCTCTGGACCCGCTCTCGCGCCGCGACCTGCTGCTCGTGGCCGGTGGCACGGGGCTGGCGCCGCTGCGCGCCCTGGTCGAGCAGGTCGCTGCACCCGACGGTCGGCGGGTGACCCTGGTCGTCGGTGCGCGCACCTTCGTCGAGCTCTACGACGCGATCACCCTCGACAAGCTCCAGCGCGCCCACGACTGGCTGACCGTGGTGCCCGCCTTCAGTCACGACCCGTGCGCCGAGCCGGCCGAGCAGGGCGACGCCCTCACCATCGCCCTCGACCACCACCACCCCGGCCAGGACGTCCACCTCTGCGGACCGCCGGCCATGCTGGCCGGTGCCCGACTGCGGCTGCTCGCCGTCGGTATCCCCCGCGACCGCATCCACCTGCCCGGCATCCCTGGTCACTGATGGCCGTCTACCGCAGCCGGCACGCCCTCGCCGGGCTGCTGACCCCCGACCGGATCGCCGCCGTCGAGCTGCCCCGCACCCGGCTCGGCCGTCGCGGCTACGAACCGGACGCCGTCCACGCGCTGCTGGATCGCCTCGTCCACGAACTGGAGCACCGGGCCCACCAGCTCGACCTCGCCCGTGACGAGAACTGCCGCGTCAAACAGGCCCTCCGCACCTGGCAGAGCGAGCGGGTCGGCGCCGCGGGCGGGGAAGGCCGCGGCTGAGGCGGTCAGGCGTAGGTGTCGCCGAACTCGCGGACGCCGTCGACCTCCAGCGTGACCCGGCTGTTGTCGGTCCACTGACCGGTCGCCTCCCGCCAGCTCGGGTCGTCACGCTCGTTGATGTCGGTCCAGCTGTGCCGGTGGTGGCGCAGGTAGATCGGCCCGGACGACTCGCCAGCAGCGAGCACCCCGCCGGTGAAGGTCAGCTCCACCCAGCCGGGGACCGGCGTGCCCGGCAGCGGGTACCGGGTCGGCGTCGGGGTGGGCGTGGGCGTGCTGCCCGGCGGCGGTGGTGGCGGCGCCGGCGGTGGGAAGAACGCCAGGGCGCGCCGGATGCGGTCGCAGCCCAGCGCCGCCCAGTCGCAGTTCAGCACCAGCGAGGTGTTGCCACCCTCGAACACCAGGTGGTAGCGCACCCGCACGCTGGCCAGGTCGAGTGGTCCGGTGCCGGTGTTGGTCACCTGGAGGACGTGCTGGATCTGGTTGTTCGTGGGCGACCAGTCGAGGTTGAGGTAGCTGACCTTCGCTCGCCCGTACGCGGTGCGGACCAGCGTGACCGGCGAGGGGTCGGAGTAGCCGCCGATCGTGTACGCGCTGATCGCGATGCGGTACTCGCTGCCCGGGGCCAGGTTCGTGAGCGTGATGGTGGTGGAGGTGGTGCTGCCGAGTCCGCGGTAGACGTTGGTGCCCAGCTGCGCCCGCACCTCGTACGTGATCGGCTCCTCGCCGGCCGGTTCGCTGACCCAGGTGGAGCCGGCCCAGGACAGGGTGAGCCGGTGAGGTTCATTGACCGCGACGACCGGGGTGCCGGGGGTGGTGAGCGCCGGGGCGTCGTCCGCGTGGGCGGCGCTGACGGCGAGCTGACCCAGCAGCGCGGCGAGGACTACTGCGACAGTGGTGCGGCGGGCACGCATGGTGAGCAGCGTAGGGGCATCCAATGATGCTTATCAATCGTTAGGGTGTGCGCTGCTCGCTTGATACCCCGGTTTCCCATCACAGGGCATCGGCGAAGACGGGCCGTCGATAGCTTCCGGGATACCTGACATCCCGACCGGTCCTGGGATGTCCAGAACCCGCGAGGGGGTCTACCCGTGTCGCTGCACGACGGTCCCGCCCTGCCCGGCGAACCCGCCCCGATCACCGTCCACACCGAGCGGTGGCGGGCGACGTTGCCCCCGGACGCCTGGCCGACCGGATTCCCGGAGACCGGCGCCGTCTGGCGTCGGAACGTGTTCGCGGTCGCCGACGCCTGGCGCGAGGAAGCGGCGAGCCCGCGCCAGCTCCTCGCCGCCGTCCTGATGTGGGGGTACGGGCCGATCGGCTACGGCCCGTGGCGCGCTGCCCGCTCCCTGAGGGGCGACCCGGACGGCAGCCGCCTGACACGCGCCCTCCACGGCATCGCGGCGGCGCCGCCCGACGAGGAGACGCTGCGTACGGCGTACCAGCGGTTCCGCGATCCGAAGGAGTCCCGCCTGCCATGGCTCGGGCCGGCGTTCTTCACGAAGCTGCTCTACTTCGCCGCTTACCGGCGCGACGCAGAAGGCCGGCACGATGCCAAAAGCCGCCGCGACGCCGAGGGCCTGCGACCGCTGATCCTCGACCGGGTCGTGGCCGGTCGGCTGCCCGCGGAGGCCGGCGTGCGGCGGCGGTCCGGCTGGCTCTCCGAGGAGTGGCTCGCCTACCTGCGCTGGGCCGCCGCGCAGGCGGAGGTCCGGGGAGTCGAGCCGGACGAGGTGGAGATGGCGCTGTTCCACGACCGATGGCCGCCCTCGGACGCCGGCCCGGCCGGCGTCCGACCGGCAGCCGAATGATCGGCAGCCGAATGAGCGGACCGCGCCGAACGCCGCGCCGCGGCTCAGATCCGCACCGGACATTGCGCCCCGGCACCGAACCCGCCGCGGCGCAATGTCCGACGATCAGCTTCCCTGGCGTTGGACCCGCTCGCTGCCCTCGACCTTGGCCCGGCCGTGATCGCGTTCGGTGCTCGACGTGCCGGTCGCGGCCCGCAGGTGCCGGCGCTCCGGCGAGCGTTCGACCTCGGAGCCTTGGCGGCCTCGCGCGCCGCTGCCCGGATGCCGGCTCGCGCGCGCCGACTCGCCGCCAGGATCATGCTTGTTCGGCTTGTGGCTACCCATGGGGCCCGCGTACCCGGCCAGGTGGCGGCTAGTCGTCGCCGCTCAGGCCGGGGCGGCCAGCCGGGCGTCGAGGGCGTCGAGGTCCGGTACGAACCAGACATGGCCACCCCGGTTCGACTCCTGCACCAGCGCCCGCAGCGCCGACGACGCCGCCAGGTGCGCGGAGATGTCGCCCACGACGACCAGGCGCAGCCGGTAGTTGACGAACTTCTGCATCACGTCACCGGCGAACCGGGTCCCCAGGGAGAAGAAGCGTGGGTCCAGGCGGCTCGCCGGCACGGCCACCACCTCGACGCCGAGGAACGCCGCGCCGACCAGGTCCAGCGCGTCCTGTTCGGTGACGATCGGCGGCCCGTCCGGGTCGCACACCAGCACCTGTACGCCGGCCAGCTCCCGGATGTCGTCAGCCACGGCGCACCAGCCCGTTGTCGCCGTCCAGCACCCCGTCGAGCAGCCGCAGCAGCTCGGCGGTGGCGGTGGCGCCGCCCAGGATCATGATCGTCATGCGCTGTCGCTCCTCGTCGTACACGGTCTGCACCCGCAACGGGTCCGCCGGGTCGTGGTTTGTGTTCGCCCCGGCGAGGACGAGCGTGCCGAGCCGGTCGGCCGCGGCTCGGTCGACACCCTCGATCCGGACGACGCTGGACACCTCGACCGAGGAGATGGCGGCCGATCGAGGCGTGCCGGTCAGCGCGTCGAGGTCGGCGCGGGCGATCCGGTACTGCTTGCCGATCCGCACCGCCCGCAGCCGCCCGGAACGGATGTAGCCGCGCACGGTCCGCACGTGCAGGCACAGCCGCTCCGCCACCTGCTCGACGGAGTACATGTCATTACTCATCGCTCCCTATGGTAGCTCGTCAGGGAACGTTAGGGACAGAAGGGTAATCGTCTCCGGGTCGGCGACCAGGTCGACGGCCACGATCCGGTCGCCCTCCAGCGCGAACCGGAACACCACCCGGGGCTCGCCGCCGACCAGCCACACCGCCCCCGGCGCCCCGTCCACGAGCGCCATGCGGGCCGCCCGCGCCCGACCGGAGAACGTCTCGGCGACGGCGTGCGCTCCGCGTACCTCCGGGGTCGCCCCGGAGGCGACGGCGGCGGCGTCCGCGCGGAGGACGACCTCGGGATCCAGCACCGCGAGCAGCGCCGCGAAGTCGCCGCCGCGCGACGCGGCGAGGAACGCGGCGACCACCTCGCGCTGGCGTGCCGGATCGGGCGCGGCCGAACCCCCACGGACCCGGCGGCGCGCGCGGCTGGCCAGCTGCCGCGCGGCCTCCGGCGTCCGGTTCACGATGGGCGCGATCTCGTCGTACGGGAGGGCGAAGAGATCGTGCAGCACGAACGCGAGCCGTTCGGCGGGGGTCAGCGTCTCCAGCACGACGAGCAGCGCCACCCCGACCGAGTCGGCCAGTTCGACCTCCTGCTCCGGACCGTCGATCGTCCCCGCCCTGACGACCAGGTCCGAGGGCTCCTCCCGACGGGCCCTGCGGGACTGGAGCATGTTCAGGCTGACCCGGGCGACGATCGTGGTGAGCCAGCCGCCCAGGTTCTCGATCCCGTCGGTGCCGGCGCGGCTGGCCCGGATCCACGCCTCCTGGACGGCGTCGTCGGCGTCGCCGGCCGAGCCGAGCAACCGGTACGCCACCGACCGCAGGTGCGCCCGGTGCTCCTCGAACCGCTCGGCCAGCAGATCGGTCCCGTCCATCCCGTCACGTCCCTCCGTCGCGCCCTGTCAGAGAAGATGACCGGCGCGCGGGCGCCGGCGTGACGAGAGGCGAGAAATGAAGACCATCATCATCCCCGTCCGCGACCTGACCAGCGCCAAGGCGCTCTACCGGGAGCTGCTCGGCGTGGCGCCGCACATGGACGAGCCCTGGTACGTGGGCTTCACCGTCGACGGGCAGGAGATCGGTCTCGACCCGCACGGCCACGACAAGGGGATGACCGGCCCGGTCGTGTACCGGCACGTCGACGACATCCACACGATGCGCAAGCTGCTGCTCGACGTCGGCGCCGAGTCGGTGCAGGACGTCACCGACGTCGGCGGCGGCAAGCTGGTCGCCACCGTGCGGGACGCCGACGGCAACCCGATCGGGCTGCTGCAGCCGGCGTGAGGCGACCCGGCCGGGAGGTCGCGCCAGCGGGGCCGGCGTGCTCGGGGGCGCCGGTCCCGGCTGGTCGGGCCTCTGCTCGGCCGAGTCTGTCGGTGTTCTCCGTTACCGTGTGGATCCATGGACCCGCGGCGCGGCGCGACCCTCATCGGGCGCGAACATCCGGCCGCCCTCCTGCGTGCCGAGGTCGACCGCGTGATGGACAGCCACGGTGGGCTCGTCCTGGTCACCGGTGAGCCGGGCATCGGCAAGACGACGCTGGTGACGGCGGCGGCCGAGGAGGCCCGCCGGCGCGGCGCGCTGGTGCTCGGTGCCGCCTGCTGGGACTCCGACAACGCGCCCGGCTACTGGCCCTGGGTGCAGACCGTCCGCGGGCTGCGGCGCTCCGCCGACGACTGGGCGGTGGCCCGGGAGGTCGCCGAACCGGCCCTGGCGATGCTGCTCGGCGAGGCGACCGGCCCGGCCGGCGAGTCCGACGACGACGCCGCGCGCGACGCGTTCGCCCTGTACGACGCGGTGACCACCGCTCTGGTCGCGGTCTCGCAGCGCCGGCCGGTCGTGGTGGTCCTCGACGACCTGCACTGGGCCGACCCGGCGTCGGTGCGGTTGCTGCGGTTCGCCGCCCAGCACACCTGGTTCGAGCGGCTGCTGCTGCTGGGCGCCTACCGCGACGCCGAGGTCGAGATGGCCGACCATCCTCTCGCGCCGCTGCTGGTGCCGCTCACCGCGAAGGCGACCACGGTGACCCTCACCGGGATGTCCCGCGACGAGGTGAGCGCGCTGGTGGTCCGCACGGCGGGACGCGAGGCCGACGCACAGGTGGTCGACGAGATGCACCGCCGCACCGGCGGCAACCCGTTCTTCGTCGAGCAGGCCGCCCGGCTGTGGCGTACCGGCGGGTCGGTCGACCAGGTCGCTCCCGGCGTGCGGGAGGTGATCCGGCAGCGGCTGGCGCAGCTTCCGGCATCGGTGGTCGACACGCTCACCGCCGCGGCGGTGCTCGGCCGGGAGTTTCACCGGGGGCTGCTGGCGGCCGGCGTCGGGCGGCCCGCGGCGCAGGTCGACCGGGACCTGGACCGGGCGGTCACGGCCCGGCTGGTGCTCGACCGGGGCGCCGGCCGTTCCGCGTTCGTGCACGACCTGGTGCGGGAGACCCTGTACGACGAACTGCCGGTGGCCGACCGCCGGGCCCGGCACGCGGCGGTGGTGCGGGCGGTGGACGGCGCGGCGGCGCTCGCCGAGCACCTGGTCCCCGCCGACCTGGCCCGGCACGCCTGGCTCGGCGTGCCCGATCTCCCGCCGGAGCGCGCCGCCGACCTGCTGGTGGCCGCCGGCCGGGAGGCCGGCCGCCGGATGGCCCTGGAGGAGTCGGCGGAGCACCTGCGCCGGGCGCACACGGTCGCGGTGGATCCGGCCCAGCGAGTGCGAATCATGGTGGAGTTGGCCGGGCTGTTGCACCACGCCGGTCGCCGGGACGAGGCGGGTCCGCTGCTCGCCGAGGCCGAACCCCTCGCGCTGACGCTCGACGATCCGGCGGTGCTGGCCCGGGTGGCGCTGACGGTCCACCGCCACCACTGGACGCCGGCCGGGCCGTCGGACCGGGCCGAAGCGATGCTGCGCGAGGCGCACCGACGGCTGGTCGGCGTCTCCGACGAGGAGCCGTCCCTGCCCGCCGTGGTGACCGACCTGGTCACCGTCACCGAGCGGCTCGCCCGGCGGGGCGCCGACGACGAGGCGCTCACCTTCAGCCTGTGGACCCTCCACGACACCACCTGGGGGATGGGCACGGCCGGCGAACGGGCGTCCATCACCGCCGAGATCCGCGACGTGGCCCGCCGGGCGGGCGACGAGGAGACCGTGCTGTGGGCCACCTCGCTGCGCTGGGTCGCGCTCCTCGAACTCGGCGACCCGGGCTACCGGGCGGAGTGGACCGCCTTCGTCCGGGGAGCCGGGGAGAGCGACGCGGTCCGGCACCGGATGGTCGGGGCGATCGACGGCGGCATCGTCGCCGCCTTCCGGGGTGACTTCGCCGCGGCCGGCACGGCCTTCGACGAGCTGGGCGACATGGACGAGTGGCCGGAGGGGGAGCACGGCTTCCTCGGCAAGCACGTGCGGTGGTCGTGGCTGCTGCTCCAGGGCCGGTTCGCCGAGGTCGACGCCCTGCTCGACGGGTTGGCCCCGGCCGACTACCCGTACCTCGCCCTGCTGCGCGGCATCACCGCCGTGGAACGGGGCGACCACGCCGAGGCCGCCCGGCTGGTCGGTGAGATCGAGGCGGCCGGTGTGGCGTACCCGCGTCCGGTGTCGCCGCTGTGGCTGCGCCTGGCCGCCCAGGTCGCCGCCGCCACCGGCGACCCGGGGCGTGGCGACCGGGTGCGGGAGGAGCTGGCACCGTACCGGGGGCAGTGGCTGGTGGCGTTGTTCGGCTGCGACCTGAGCGGCCCGGTCGACCACTGGCTCGCGGCGGTCGACGCGGCGGGCCGACGGTGGGACGAGGCGGTCGTTGGGTTCTCCGCCGCCCGCGACGCCGCCGACCGGATGGGGTCCCGACCGTGGTCGGTGCTCGCCCGCGCCGGCCTGGTCGAGGCGCTGGCCGGTCGGGACGGCCCGGACGACCGGGCCCAGGCTTCCGTGATCCGCGCCGGGGTCCTGCGGGACGCCCGCGAGCTGGGCATGGCCCAGGTGCGTGCCCGGTTCGGCGACACCGGCCCGGCACCCGCCGCCGGCGACGCTCCGCCGCCCGCCGCCGTCGCGCCGGCCTCCCCACCGGCGTACGCGTTCCGCCGCGACGGCCCGGTCTGGGAACTCGCCTGGGACGGCACGGTGGTGCACCTGCCGGACGCGAAGGGCCTGCACGACCTGCGCCTGCTGCTGAGGCGTCCGGGCGTCGACGTGCCGACGGTGGAGCTGCTCGACCCGGCCGCCGGGCCGGAACTGGTGGCCGCCCGCCGCCTCGGCGGCGACCCGGTGCTGGACGACGAGGCGAAGGCCCGCTACCGGCGGCACCTGGACCGGCTCGACGACGAGATCGACCGGGCCGCCGAGCGGGGCGACCGGCGGCGGGTGGACGCCCTCGACGCCGAGCGTGCCGCTCTGCTGCACGAGCTGCGGGCCGCGGCCGGGCTGGCCGGCCGCACCCGCCGCCTGGGCGACGAGTCCGAGCGGGCCCGCAAGGCGGTGACCGGCCGGATCCGGGACACCCTGCGTCGCATCGACGACCGGCACCCCGCGCTCGCCGCCCACCTGCGCGACAGCGTGTCCACCGGCAGCTCCTGCCGGTACCAGCCGGCCACACCGGTGCCCTGGCGGCTGTGACACCCGGGCGCCGCCGACGGGGACGGCGCCCGGGAGCCGGTCAGCGGCGGTTGTAGCGGCGCATCGTCAGGGTGCCGAAGACGACCAGGAACCCCACGCTCCACAGCAGCATCCACATGGTGCTCGTCGGGTCCGACGTGCCGGCCATCGCCGCGCGGACCGCCGACACCAGCTGGGTGACCGGGTTGGCCTCGACGAACGCCTGGAGCCAGCCGGGCATCGTTCTCGGGTCGACGAAGACGTTGCTGAGGAAGGTCAGCGGGAAGAGCACCATCATGCTGACGCCCATCACGGACTTCTCACTGCGCAGCACCAGCCCGAAGAACGTCCACACCCACGAGAACGCGAACGAGAAGACCACCAGCAGGCCGATCCCGGCCACCACGCCCAGCGGCCCGCCCGCGGGCCGGAACCCCAGCGCCAGCCCGACCGCCAGCATGACGGTGGCGGCGAGGACGTACCGCAGCACGTCGCCGAAGATCATGCCGACCAGGGCGGCGGGCCGCCAGACGGGCAGCGTACGGATCCGGTCGAAGACACCCTTTTCGATGTCGGCGTTCAGCCCGACCCCGGTGTACATGGTGATCATGACGACGCTACTGACCATGATGCCCGGCAGGAAGAACTGCAGGTAGTCACGCGGGCTGTCGGCGAGGGCGCCACCGAACAGGTAGGTGAACATCAGCACCATGATGATCGGGAACGCCGTGACGTCGAACAGCTGCTCCGGCACGTGCTTGATCTTCAGCATGGCCCGCCACCCGAAGGTCAGCGACGCCGACAGCGCGCTGGGCCGGGGCGGCCGGGCACCGGGTGCCAGGACGGTCGACAGCGCCTCCGTCGAGGGCACGTAGACCGAGGGCGCGCGGCCGGTCGTGGTCGTCGTGTCGCTCATCGGGCTGCCTCCAGCTGCGCGTCCCGCCCCGAGTCGTCCGACGTGGCGGGGTGGTCGGTCAGGGCCAGGAACACCTCGTCCAGGCTGGGCTGGCCGAGGGAGAAGTCGTCGACGACGATGCCGGCGCGGGCCAGTTCCCCGAGGGCGCGGGCGGCCTGCTCGCTCGCCTCCAGGTCGGTGCCGTCGCTGCCGACTCGGGCGGTCAGCGCCACCGGGTCCGGTTCGAGCTGCACCGGGACGCCGAGCGCCGCCCTCAGGACCGCTTCGGCCTCGGTGCGCCGGGCCGGGTCGCGCAGTCGCAGGTGGACAGTGCCCGCCCCGACCGACGACTTCAACTCACCCGGGGTGCCCTCCGCGATCACCCGGCCGTGGTCGACGACGGCGATGCGCCCGGCGAGCTGGTCGGCCTCGTCCAGGTACTGCGTGGTCAGCAGCACGGTCGTGCCGTGCGCCACGACCGCCCGGACGATTTCCCACACCTGGTTGCGGCTGCGCGGGTCCAGGCCGGTGGTCGGCTCGTCGAGGAAGAGCAGGTCCGGGGTGTTCAGGATGCTCGCGGCGATGTCGACGCGGCGGCGCATCCCACCCGAGTACTTCTTCACCTGCCGGCCGGCGGCCTCGGTCAGGCCGAACGCCGCGAGGAGTGCGTCGGCCCGCTGCCGGGCGGCGGGCTTGCGCAGCCCGAGCAGCCGGCCGAGGAGCACCAGGTTCTCCGCGCCGGTCAGGTCCTCGTCGACGGAGGCGTACTGGCCGGTCAGGCTGACCCGGCCGCGAACCGCGTCGGCCTCGTCGAGCACGTCGTGCCCGAAGACCCGCGCCCGGCCCCCGTCGGGCCGCAGCAGTGTCGCCAGCACCCGGACGGCGGTGGTCTTGCCGGCCCCGTTCGGCCCGAGCAACCCGTACACGGTGCCGGCGGGGACCCGCAGGTCGATCCCGTCGAGCGCCCGGGTCTTCCCGAACGCCCGGGTCAGGCCCTCCGCCTCGACGGCGAGGCCGGTGGTGCGTCTGCTCATGATCTCCGCCCCTGTTCCGTTGTCCCGCAGGACGTGCGGGGCCGGTCGCCCCACACCCGGTCGGCGCCAGACGCCCCGCCAGATCGGATCTGGCGGACCCCGCGGGCCGGTCGGCGGCCGGAAATCCGCCGCGCGGTGTCGGAGGTGGCTGTTTGAATTCGCGGCGACGGCGACGAAGGGGCGGGGATGGACGACGTGCGGATCGTACCGTGGAGCACGGCCGACCTGGACCTGTTGCGGCAGCTCAACGCGCCGGAGGTCCGGGACCACACCGGCGGGCCGGAGACCGACGAGCAGGTCGTCGCCCGCAACGACCGCTACGCGCGGATGAGCGACACCGGCCCGAGCCGCATGTACGTGGTCGTGCTGCCGGACGGGTCGCGGGTGGGCAGCGTCGGCCACTGGGAACGGGAGTGGCACGGCGCACAGGTGTGGGAGATGGGGTGGGCGGTGCTGCCCGCGTACCAGGGGAGGGGCCTGGCCACCGCCGCGGTGCTGGCGGCGGTGGACGCCGCCCGCGCCCGGCGGACGCACCGGTGGGTGCACGCCTACCCGTCGGTGGACAACGCGGCGTCCAACGCGGTCTGCCGCAAGGCCGGGTTCACGCTGCTCGGCCCGACGGAGTTCGAGTACCCGCCCGGCCGGATCATGCATTCCAACGACTGGCGGCTCGACCTCACCGGGGGCCACTGACAGCCCTCACCAGGTGCCGTCGAGGCGCGCACGTTGCTCCGGGGTGAGGTCGAGGTCGACTGCCGCCAGACTCTCCTCCAGTTGCGCCACCGACGAGGCGCCGACCAGCGGGATCGCCGGCAGTTCGGCGCCGATCAGCCAGGCCAGCACCACCTGGTTGACCGTCGCGCCGGTCTCCGCCGCCACCTCCCGCAGTGCGGCCAGCCGTCGGGGAGCGCTCGGCAGGTCGTATGCGGGATCCAGCGGCTTGTCCGGCCGGGTGTAGGAGCCCTTGAGCAGCGGCGAGTACGCGACCAGCGCCAGGTCCGGCTCGGCCCGCAGGTAGCTGAGCAGGTCGGCGCCCGCCGATCCGGGGTCGCCGTCCGGGTCCAGCGCGCTGGGCAGGTCGGGCCGGCGGTGCAGGTAGCTGTGGTGGTACTGGAGCACCTCGTACCCGGGCAGGCCGGCCGCCGCGGCCAGCGCGCGGGCCCGCTCCACCCGCCAGGCCCGGTGGTTGCTGGCTCCCAGCAGGCCCACCGTGCCCTCCGCGACCAGCTCCCCGAAGGCGCCGACGGTCTCCTCCAGCGGCACCGTGCGATCCTCGATGTGCGCGTAGAGCAGGTCCAGCCGGTCCACGCCCAACCGCTCCCGACTGCGCTCCGCCGACTCGCGGATCACCTTCGCCGACAGCCCCTCGGCGTTGTCGGTGTAGCTGGTGCCGGGGGCGAGCGGACGGGCGCCGAGCTTGGTGGCGACGACGATCTCCGTGCCGACCCCCCGGCTGCGTCGCCACCGGCCGAGCAGTTCCTCGCTCTGCCCGCCCTGGCTCCCGTCGACCCAGAACGCGTAGTTGTCCGACGTGTCGACGAACGTGCCGCCATCCTCGACGTACCGGTCGAGGATGGCGTACGAGGTGGCCTCGTCGGTGGCGCTGCCGAAGAGCATCGCGCCGAGGCTGAGCACGCTGACCTCGCGCCGGGTCGCCGGGTCCGTGCCGATCGTGCGGTACCGCATCAGTTTTCTCCTCTCGTGCGGGCCTCCACCCTGGACCTTGGAGTGCACTCGAGGTCAAGCACGCCACCGCCCCCGGATCGACGGTTCGACCCGGGGGCGGTGCTTCACGCGGTGGTCAGCTCGGAACGTAGTCGAAGGTGTCCGGGTTCGGGCCCTGCCGGCCAGCCTCGCCCCTGCCCAGCCCGGTGATCCGCTCCATCGTCGCGTCGTCCAGCTCGAAGTCGAAGATGCCGAGGTTCTCCTCGATCCGCTCCGGCGTGATCGACTTGGGGAAGACGATGTCACCGCGCTGCACGTGCCAGCGCAGCACCACCTGGGCCACCGTCCGGCCGGTCTGCTCGGCGATCTCGACCAGCGTCGGGTCGTCGAGCACCTTGCCCTGCGCGATCGGCGACCACGCCTCGGTGGCGATGCCGTTGGCCCTCCCGTACTCGCGGACCTCCTCGTTGCCGAAGTACGGGTGCACCTCGATCTGGTTCACCGCCGGCACCGTGTCCGTCTGGACGGCCAGCCGCTCCAGGTGCGCCACCTGGAAGTTGGACACGCCGATGGACCGGGCCCGGCCGTCGTGCCGGAACTCCTCCAGGGTCTTCCAGGTGGACACGAAGTCGCCGTCGTACAGGGTCGGCAGCGGCCAGTGGATGAGGAAGAGGTCGATGTAGTCCATCTTCAACGCCGACAGCGTCGACTCGAACGCCTTGCGGGCGTCGTCGGGGCGGTGGAAGCCGTTGTTCAGCTTGCTCGTGATGTAGACGTCGCGTCGGTCCAGACCGGACTCGCGCACGGCCTGTCCGACCTCCGCCTCGTTGCCGTACATCTGGGCGGTGTCGATGTGCCGGTAGCCGAGGTCCAGGGCGGTGCGCACGGCCCGGACGGTGTCCTTGGGCTCGATCTGGAACACCCCGAAGCCGAGCTGGGGGATGGTGTTGCCGTCGTTCAGGGTGATGTCGGGGATCCTGGTCGTCACTGTGGCTCCTCACCGTCGTCCGGAGCGGCCGGGGCGCGGTAGCGTTCCCACGCCGCCACCCGCCGTTCCATCGCCGAGTGCGTACCCGCCCCGACGGGTCCTCTCACTGTCCCGGCAGGGTGATCCCCGATACGGCTCAGTCGGCCAGGTCGGCCGGCACGAGGTGCCGGACCAGGTCCTCGTCCGGCCGGTAGCCCGTGGCGCTGTGGATCCACTCGGAGGGGATGCCGGGCCGGTAGAAGCGCACGTAGTCGACGTCGGCCTTCAGGTCCGGGCTGGGTGCGGCGGAGGTCCAGCTCGTGTAGGCGTTGATCCCCCACTGGAGGCGGGCCGGCAGGTCGGTGCGGTCGTAGCGGGCACCCACCCGCCACTGCCCGCCGGGCAGCCGGTAGAGGCTGACCACCGCGCCGCCGACCCGGGCCAGGGCCAGGTCGACCCAGCCGGGCGCGCCGCCCAGCAGTCGCAGCCGGGACTGCCCCTTCCGGGTCGTCTTGACCTCCAGTTGCGGTCGGCCCCCGACGCCGGTGCCGGTGGTGATGAAGACCCAGTCGTCGACGTCCGCGCCGGGGACCCGCAGCATCAGGCCCGCCAGCGAGTACGGCTTGCCCGGCACCTCGGCGTTGCGCCCGGCGGCCCGGACCCGGGCCACCATCAGCACGTCGCCCTCGCGTTCCTGGAACAGGTACGGCGCCCGCAGCCGCTCGAACCAGGCGCTCACCTTCGGCTCGACGTGCAGGGCGCCGGTCTCGGTTCGCCCGACGTCGTGCGCCAGCAGGTCGTTGCGACCGCCCTCGACCTCGTGCAACCACCGCCAGCCGGACAGGCCGCCCGCGTCGAACTCGGTGCCGTCCAGCTTCACCGGAGGGCTGGCGGCGACACCGGCCGGTGCGGCGCTGCCGGTAGCCGATGGTCCGCCGGTGCCCGGCTCCGGAACGGTGGTGGTGGTTCCGCAGGCGCTGAGCAGCAGCACCACGGCGGCCGTCCGCACGATCAGTCGTGGCACGGGTGGCTCCCTTCGTCGGTCGACGAGGGAACGCGGTGGCCCGCCGGTCCGGTGGGCGACCGCCGCGAGCCGTGGCCGAACCGTTACGGCGCCGCCAGGTCCGCCAGCGCGCGCACCGACCGCCAGTTCCGGGTGGTCGCCACGACGCCGAGCTTCTTCTCCAGGTACGCGTTGGTGAACCGCGACCGGCCGTAGCCCCCGTCGGGATAGTGCAGGAAGACCTCCCGGCCGCTGACCGTGAACGCGACGTTCTCACCGCCCGGGACGGCGAGGGCGTCCACCGTGGACTTCTTCGGTGCGGTGGCCAGGAACGCCACCAGCAGCCGGGTCGGGTCCTCCTCCCGGTCGGCGTACGGGTTGCCGCCGGCCACCGCCGCCATCTCCCGGCCGCTGCGCACCAGCACCGGCACGGTCAGCCCCAACTCGCCGGCGATCGCCCGCTCGATGCCCCCGGCCAGCGCCTCCGCGTCGCGCACGCTGCTGCCGAAGACCACGTTGCCGCTCTGCAGGTACGTCTTCACGTCGTCGTGGCCCAGGTTCGTGACCAGCCGCCGCAGGTCGGCCATGCCGACCTTGGCGCCACCGACGTTGACCCCCCGCAGCAGGGCGACGTACCTGTCCATCCTTGACCTCCCGGCTCCGACCGCCATCCTCGCGCATCCGGGCGTTCACCGGGAGTCGGCCGTCCGGCGCGCGGCGGGCTCGGGTTCATTGATGTCGGGGTGTCCTGGTCACCCGATAACCCGATATCAATGATGTCGAGTGGATCAAGACCCGCCGCCGGACGGCCCGCCCGCTCCGTCGACGCCCGATCGGCCGCCGGGGCCTCGCCCGGCCAGTGCCGAGCGTCGGTAGCCGTAGAAGGCGTAGACCAGCGCGCCGACGAGGAACCAGACCGCGAACCGCAGCCACGTCTCCGGGGCGAGGAACGTGATCAGCCAGACCGAGAAGACCGCACCGAGGGCCGGCACCACCGGCATCCCGGGCAGCCGGAACGTGCGCGGGGCGTCCGGGCGGCGGTAGCGCAGCACGATCACCGCGATGCAGACCACCACGAAGGCCAGCAGGATGCCGATGTTGGTCAGCTCGGCGGCCTCCCGGATCGGCAGGAAGCCGGCGATCAGCGCCGAGCCGACGCCGACGATCCAGGTCACCCGGCTGGGCACCCGACGCACCGGGTGCAGCTTGGCGAACCAGGCCGGCAGGAGGCCGTCCCGGCTCATCGAGAACCACACCCGGGTCACGCCGAGCATGAAGGTGAACATCACCGTCAGGATGCCGATGATCGCTCCGACGGCGATCACGCTCGCCAGGCCGGACAGCCCCACCGAGGCGAAGGCCGAGGAGAAGCCGCTCTCCGGGTCGATCTCCGTGTAGTTCTGCATGCCGGTCAGCACGAGCGTGGCCAGCACGTACAGGACCATCGAGATGACCAGCGAGTAGATGATCGCCTTCGGCATGTGCCGGCGGGCGTCCTTGGACTCCTCGGCGGCGGTGCTCATCGCGTCGTAGCCGAAGACGGCGAAGAACACGGTCGCCGCTCCGGTGAACGCGCCGCTCAGCCCGTAGGGGAAGAACGGCGAGTAGTTCTCCGTCCGTACGTAGAAGAAGCCGACCACGATGACCAGCAGCACCACGGCGACCTTGAGCCCGACGACGAACGTCTCGAACCGGGCCGCGGACTTGATGCCCTGGTTGAGCAGGAACGCGATGAACAGGCAGAGGATCACCGCGAACAGGTCCACCACGTGCCCGTCGCCGGTGCCCGGCGCACCCAGCATCCAGGCCGGCAGGTCCACGCCGATCTCGCCGACGAGGAAGGCGAAGTAGCCGGAGATGCCGATGGCGACCACCGCGACGATGGCGGTGTACTCCAGCAGCAGGTCCCAGCCGATGAACCAGCCGACCGCCTCACCGAGCACCGCGTCCCCGTAGGTGTAGGCCGAGCCGGCCTTCGGGATCATGCCGGCGAACTCGGCGTACGACAGGGCGGCTGCCGCGCTGGCCAGCCCGGCGACCAGGAACGAGATCAGTACGGCCGGGCCGGCGGTCTCGTTCGCCACCGCACCGGCCAGCGCGAAGATGCCGGCGCCGATGATGCCGCCGACACCGATCGCGGTGAGCTGCCAGAGCCCGAGGGACCGGGACAGACCCTCCTCGGTCGCGTCCCCGATCTCCTCGACCGGCTTGCGGCGGAAGATGCCGCCGCCGTTGCCCGTCGGGCGTCCCGTGGGGATCATCGTCGTCCCTTCTCGTGCGCGGTCGCGAGGTCACTCGGCGACCGGCAGCACCACCTCGTTGCGCCGCAGGAACCACGGCTTCCACGGCAGGTCGAAACGTGCGTACCGGATGGCGCCCGCCGGCCGTAGCCCGGCACCGGTGACCGCGCGGCCCAGGGCGGTGGCCCGCCGGTCGAACGCCGCTGCCGTGCCCCGGCCGGAGAACCGCATGGCCGCCACGAGCTGCTCCGGCACCTCCCGGGTCCGTACCCGGGGGTCGGTCGGCTCGGGCAGGGTCTCCGCGGTGAAGCCGGCCGGCATCACGACACGCATCATCCAGCAGCCCGGCCGGTCGCCCTCCTCCTGCACGACCGGCGCGGTCACCGCGATCGTCTCCGGCGCCGCCTCCTGCAGGAGGGGCGCGGTCATGGCGATGCTCCGCCGGGGTCGGTTGGCTCCCTTCAGGTACGCGGCGAGCGGCCGGAACGCCTCGTTGGCCGCCGTGTCGAACGTCCCCTCGACCCGCATCTCGGCCACCAGGTGCGGGGGATACCGGCGCAGCTCGAAGCCGGGCTGCCGGGAAACCACCCGGTACGGCTGCTGCTCGGTCATGGCGCGCTCCCCGTGCCCAGGGCCGGTTCCTCGCATCCGACGCTACCGCCCGCCGCCCTCCGGCTCAGGAGAAGTGCGGTGTCGGCATCGCCTCTCAAGCGCGATACACTCAACCATGAGTGTTTCATCGCTGAGTGTATGAGGTGGCGGGTGGACGGATTCGTCGGACGCGGACGGGAGCTGGCGCAGCTCGACGCCATGCTGGCGCGCGTCCGCCGGGGCGGCCGGGCCGGTCGGCCCGGACGCGCTCTGCTCATGCGCGGCCGGCGGCGCGTCGGCAAGTCGCGCCTGGTCGAGGAGTTCGTGGAACGGGCGGACGTGCCGCACGTGTTCTTCACCGCCTCCGCGCAGCCGTCCGTGGCGGCCGACCTCGCCCTCTTCGTCGAGGCGGTCGCCGCCTCCACCCTGCCCGGGGCCGCCCTGTTCGCCGCCCAGCAGCCCCGGACGTGGGACGCCGCCCTCACCCTTCTCGCCTCCGCGCTCCCGACGGACCGGCCGAGCGTCGTCGTCCTCGACGAGATGCCCTACCTGATCGCCACCGACCCGGGATTCGAGGGGACCCTGCAGAAGGTCTTCGACCGGGAACTGTCGCGGCGGCCGGTCCTCCTGCTGTGCATCGGGTCCGACCTGGCGATGATGGAGGCGCTGAACGCGTACGGTCGCCCCTTCCACCAGCGGGCCACGGAGATGGTAGTTCCACCGCTCAGCCCGGCCGACGTGGGCGGGATGCTGGACCTGCCGGCGGCCGAGGCGTTCGACGCCCATCTCGTCTCCGGTGGACTCCCGCTGATCCTGGACGAATGGCCGACCGGAGCCTCGTTGCATGACTACCTCGCCGACGCGGTCGCCGACCCGACCTCGGCCCTGATCGTCAGCGGGGAACGGGCGTTGGCCGCCGAGTTCCCCACCGCCTCCCAGGCGGGCCTGGTGCTGCGGGCGATCGGGTCGGGCGAGCGCACCTTCTCGCTGATCGCCCGGGCGGCCGGCGACCTGCCTCAGGCGTCCCTGACCCGAGCCCTGCGGCTCCTGGTGGACAAGCGGGTCGTGGAGGTCACCGTGCCGCTGTCGACGAGGCCGTCGCGGGAGACCCGGTACGCCGTCGCCGACCCGTACCTCCGCTTCTGGCTGTCCTTCCTGGGCCCGTATCTGCCGGAGATCGAGCGGGGGCGGGGCGACCTGACGCTGGCCCGGATCACCTCGTCCTGGACGAGCTGGCGTGGACGGGCGATCGAGCCGCTGGTACGGGAAGCCCTGCGTCGGCTGCCCGGTGGGCTCCTTCCTGCGGGCAGCGACGTGGTCGGTGGCTACTGGACGCGGACCAACGACCCGGAGATCGACCTGGTGGGCGCCGATCGGGGGCCGGTCGCGAAGCGGATCACCTTCGTCGGCTCGATCAAGTGGCTGGAGCAACGCCCCTTCGACGCGCACGATCTCGGACGTCTCCTGATGCACCGTGCCCAGCTGCCCGGGGCCGACGAGTCGGTGCCCCTGGTGGCGGTGTCTCGCAGTGGGGTGACCACCGACGGGGTGCGGGCCTTGGCGCCGGAGGACCTGCTGACCGCGTACCGGGATTGAACCTTCCTCGGGCGGGAGCCGTACCACTGACCGAGGATGCGGTGCGGCGCATCAGTCGCACCGCTACCGGAGCTGCGGGAGGCCTGCCGTGCGAGTTGGTGAGCAGTCGACGGATCCCATCGATCAGATCCTGGGTGAGGTGCCGGTGCCGGTGCCCCTGACCCCCGAGGACGTCCGGCTCGCGGTCCGGGCGGTCGTCGTGCACGGGGCGGAGGAGTGGCCGTCGGGGCCACTGTGCCGCAACGACGGCGCGACGTACCCGTGCCGGCTGCACCGCTGGGGCCGGCGCGTGCTCAGCGAGCACGGGCTCAACGAGCGTCAGATCGACGCCCTGGTGCGGCACGGCAACCCGTTCGTGCACGTGCCCTTCCCGTTCACGGTCAACGGGCCCGCGCCGGCCCGGACACCGGCCGGCTACCCACCGCGTACCGCAGCCGGGCACGCGGTGCGCGCGCAGCCGGCGCCGCGGGTCGTCGCCTCCGGCGCGCGGCCCCCGGTCCGGCCCGCACACCCCGGCCGGCCGGTGGCTCCCCCCGTCACCGCGCCGCGCTGGCCCCGGGCCAGCTGAGCGGAGGTACGCCGCTCGTGGCGCCCGGCGCGGAACGGCGCCGGCCCGGACGTGGAAGGTTCCCCCCACCGGAGTCCGGGCCGGCGCCGCCGTGCTGCCGGTCAGCGCACGCCGCAGTCCGGCGCGGACCAACTGGTCGTGTTGGAGGTGCGGTCCCGGTCGTTCTCCCGCCGGGAGTCCACGTGCACGTGGTCGTCGTGGTCCGGCGCGCCCGGGCCGTAGATGCCGCTGAACCCGCGGTTGCGCGCGTCCCGGGCGACATCGCACAGGGACCGGCTGCGGGAGACCACGTCGGCGGCGTTGCCGTAGAGGTGCTGGCTGTCGGACGCGCCCCCGACCTGGCTGTTGCAGGCCCGGCTGCGGAAGCCGCTGGTCACGTAGAGGGGCCGGTCGCCGAGGCCCTTGCGCATCGCCTCCAGTTTCCACATGGTGCGCAGGGCGTTCTGCCGGGTCTGCGCGGCCGACAGCGGCCCGCCGGTCCAACCGCCCCGCCCGCAGCCGTCGTCCAGCTCGGTCCAGCTGAAGTGCCGGGGCGTGCAGTCGTTGTCCTGGAGCTCGTACAGCTTGGCGTAGGTCTGCGGCCCGGCGACACCGTCGACCCGGATCCCGTACGCGGACTGGAACCGCCGGATCGCGGCGGCGGTCTTCGGGCCGTAGATGCCGTCGTTCTCCACGATGTCGCGGTAGCCGGCCCATCCGGCGACCCGGATCTGGAGCTGTCGGACGTCACTGCCGGAGCGCCCCTGGTAGAGGTTGCGGGTCCACGTGTAGCAGCCGTCGGCATGTGCCGCTGGCGCGGCGACCACGGTGGCGATCGCGGCTCCCGGCAGGGCCAGGGCCAATGCGACAACCGCCCGTTTCAAGGTGTGTACGCGCACAGAAGTCCTCCCGGTTGGAGAGCGAATGGGGTGGCCTTCGGGACATCGACCGGGACGTCCCGCCTTTTCCACCTTGACACCCGGACGTGCGGTTGGCGGCAATTAACGAGAATTGTCCTCACGAACTGCGGTTCCTGAGCCGTGCCTGTGAATTACCCCCATTTGCGAAACACCCATTCATCGCCGAACGGCACCAGAAAAGCGTCAACGACACCGAACGTCGCAGCGGGTCGCACCGAGGGTCATGTTCCCGGGACCGGGACAGCCGGTAACGTCAGCGCCGGCGGACGGGGAGGGGGCGGCGTGGCGCGCGGTGGGGTCTTCTGCGTCGAGGGTCAGTGGCACCGCGACCTGAACGAGCGTGGGTCCGTCCTGCCGACGCTGGAACTCCTCGAACGGCTGGGGAAGATCCGCTTCATCCACAAGGACGCGGCCACCCGCGACGAGTTGTTCTATTTCCTCGACCGCTGGCTGCTCAAGCAGTACGCCGACTACCGGGTGGGCTTCTTCGCCATGCACGGCGAGCCCAGCCGTCTCTGCCTGACCGACTGGGAATCGGTGGAGATCGCCGAGGTCGCCGAGTTGATGGCCGGCCGGTGCGAGGGCCGGCGGCTCTATTTCGGCAGCTGCTCGGTGCTGCGCGCCTCCGACGCCGTGCTCCGGGACTTCCTCGACGCCACCGGAGCGGCGCTGATCTGCGGTTTCACCCGCGAGGTCGACTGGGTCGAGTCGGCCGCGTTCGAGACCGTGCTGCTCGACGTGCTGGCCAACGGGCAGCGGCACAACGCCGCGGAGCTGCGGATGGGCTCGGCGCACTGGGCGCCGCTGGCGTCGTACCTCGGCTTTCGGGTGATCTACGCCAACGGCCGCGCGTGGCGGCCGCCCGCCCGCCCGCGGGTCCCCGCCCAGCCCACCGCCGCGCGGCCCGTCGCCCGCCCGCGCTGACCCCGCGAGGTCCCCGGTCCGTCGTGCCGGCCGCGGCGTCTCCCGCCCGCCTCGCCGACTGACGGGCCCGCGAGCGCTGACGGCCCGCCGGGTCGACTGCGGGCGGGCGGCTCAGTACGCGACGGTGAAGCGCGTGTTCCGGTGCTGCGGGTTCTCGATCTCGTCGACGACCGCCACCGCCAGGTCCTCGTACGTCAGCACCGAGCGGCCCTCGTGGTCGGTGACCGGCTCGTCGCCGCCCACGCGGTACTGCCCGGTCCGCTCGCCGGGATGGAACTCCACCGGCGGCGGGGTGAGGTACGTCCAGCTCACCCCGTCGGAGGAGGAGCGGTAGAAGTTGAGGGCGTCGGCCTGGCCCAGCGCCGCGTCGCGGTACTCGTCGGGGAAGTCCGGCTCGTCGAGGAACCGGGTCCCCTTCCGCGTCAGCAGGGTCGCCCCGCCGCCCACGTGGATGATCCGGGGCGCGGCCGGCATGTCGCGCAGCGCCCCGACCAGGGCCCGCGCGGCGTCGAGCCACAGGCTGCGCCCGCCGCCGCCGATGGCGACCACGAGGGCGTCCGCGTCCGGCGCCACCTCCCGCACCCTCTGCTCACTGGTGGCGTCCCCGGTGACCACGTGGACCCCCGCCGGCAGGTACGAGGTGGCCTCGGGCCGGCGGACCGCCGCGGTCACCCGGTGACCCCGGTCGAACGCCTCGGTGGTGATCCGCGAGCCGGCCGTTCCGCCCGCCCCGAACACGACGATGTTGCTCACGACCCCAGGCTAGGGACCGGGTCCGCCGCGCGCGGTGGGAACCGGCGATCCCGGACCGGTCTACTCGACCAGGGCCGAGTAGACCAGCTGGCGCAGCTGCGACCGGATCGGCCAGGTGCTCGACGGCAGCAACTGGGTGAAGAAGAGCGCGGTGATCTCCTCGGCCGGGTCCACCCAGAACGCGGTGCTCGCCACCCCGCCCCAGTAGTACTCGCCGACGCTGCTCGGCACCCGGCTGGGGATCGGGTCGTCCACCACCGCGAAGCCGAGCCCGAACCCGATGCCCTCCAGGGTGGTCTCGGCGAACCCCCCGGTGGAGAGGGTGTCCAGGTCCTGCCCGCCGGGCAGGTGGTTGCGGGTCATGAAACGCACCGTGCGGGGCCCGAGCAGGCGTGCGCCGTCCAGCTCACCGCCGCGCAGCAGCATCTGTGTGAACCGGTGGTAGTCGGCGGCGGAGGAGACCAGGCCGCCGCCGCCGGAGAGCAGGGCCGGCTTCTCGTACGCCAGGGCGCCGAGCTTGTCGTAGCGCATCGCGCGTCCGGTGCGGGGATCCGGGGCGTAGAGCGCGCCCAGCCGGTCGGCGTCGTCGCCCTGCACCCACCAGTGCGTGTCGGTCATGCCCAGCGGGCGGAGGATCCGGTCGGTGAAGAACGCGTCCAGGCTCTGCCCGGAGACCACCTCGACGAGCCGGCCGAGCACGTCGGTGGCGACCGAGTAGCCCCACGCGGTGCCCGGCTGGAACAGCAGCGGCAGCTCACCGAAGGCCGCGCAGGCGGTGGCCAGGTCGACGTCCGACGGCGGGTAGAGGTCGTAGCCGGCGGCCCGGTACAGGCCGTCGACCACCGAGGTCTGCATGAAGCCGTACGTCAGCCCGGCGGTGTGGGTGAGCAGGTGCCACACCCGGATCGGCTCGAGCGCCGGCACCGTGTACGGCTTCAGCGTCGAACCCTTGGAGTAGACCCGCAGGTCGGCGAACTCCGGCAGCCAGCGGCTGATCGGGTCGGTCAGCTCGAACCGGCCCTCCTCCCAGAGCAGCATCGCGGCGACCGACGTGACCGGCTTGGTCATCGAGTAGATCCGCCAGAGCGTGTCCGCCTCGACCGGCAGGTCCTTCTCCGCGTCGCGCCGCCCGTACGTGCCGGAGTGGGCGACCTCGCCCCGTCGGGTGACCACCACCTGGAAGCCGGGGAGCCGGCCGTCGTCGACGTAGCGGCCGAAGTGCTCGTCGATCCGCGCGAGCCGCGCGGGGTCGAAGCCGATCTGGTCCGGGTCGATGGTGCGTGCCACGCTCACATCCGCGAACCTACCGGCCGGTACGCCGGTACGGGAAGAGCGTGTGTCACAGCCGGGCCCTAGCCTGGACCGATGCCGGAGCTGACCGAGGATGCCACCTTCCGCCACGAGGACTGGTACGCCGAGGAACTGGCCGACCGGCACTTCGTCGACTGCGAGTTCTTCGAGGTGGACCTGACGGAGGCGGTCACCCGGGGCGCGAGCTTCACCGGATGCACCTTCGGCAACGTCCGGTTCAACGCCTCTCGGCACGTCGACTCGGCCTTCACGCGGTGCGTGTTCCGGCGCTGCAACTTCTTCGAGGCGGAGTTCACCGGCTGCAAGCTGGTGGGCAGCACGTTCGACCAGTGCGACATGCGTCCGCTGGCCGTCGACGGCGGCGACTGGTCGTTCGTGGCGTTGCCCGGGGCCGACCTGCGCGGGGTCCGCTTCACCGGGGTCCGGATGCGCGAGGTCGACCTGACCGGGGCCAACCTGACCGGTGCCACGGTCACCGGCGTGGACCTGTCCGCCGCGCAACTGCACCAGGCGAAGCTCGGCGACGCCGACCTGCGCGGCAGCGACCTGACGGCGCTCGACCCGACGGCGGTGGAGCGGGCCGGTGCGCTCATCGACGCCGAGCAGGCGGTGGTGATCGCCCAGGCGCTCGGCTTCCGGCTCGGCTGAGCCCGCACTGTCGTTTGGTAACGAACAGGACACGCCGTCCTGTCCTCGTCTGGCGGGAAAGTCCATTCCGTGCCAACGTGAAACCCCTCACATCGGACGCCAAGGTCGCGGTCGGACAGTCGGCGGGGAGAGTGGAGAGTCGGTGGCGGAGGATGACGTCACGCGTGCGGCCGCCGGCGGGGCGCACCGGCAGCGGCCGGTGGTTGCCCCGGCGGGTCCCCGGTACGGCGCCGACGCGGCGCAGCCGCCGCCGAGTCGCAGTGACCTCCGGCGATCCGCCCGCGCCCGCCAGCGCCGCCGCTGGGCGGTCGAGGGGCTGATCGTGCTCGTCTGCGCGGCGGCCCTCGTCGCGTACGTCACCGCCGAGTCCGAGCCGGCCCCGGACGACGAAGCCGCCCGCGGTGGCGTCCCGGCCGGTGTCGCCCGGCCCAGTGGTCTTCCCGGCGTCGACGGCCGTGACCCGGGCACCGCCCAGGTCTCACCCGGCCTGCGCCCCCGGGAACGCCCGCCGAGCCCCACGCCCGCCTCGCCGTCGCCCTCGCCGTCCCCGGCGGCACCCCCGGTGCTCTCCGTGGCCCGCACCGACGTGCCCGACGAGGTCGACCTGTCCGCGGTCGGTTCCCGGGACTGGGTCCACTGGGGCCTGCGCGGCGGCGACTCCTCGGTCCGCAAGCGCGACGGCTCCGGCGAGATCCGCGACGAGGGCGGCGCCGGTGACCGCGACGACTGGGACGTCAATCAGGAGATGTTCCGGTGGCGTGGCGGCACCCCCGTCGAGTCGTCCGACGGCACACCGGTCGGCGTCCACACCTGTGGCGCCGGCAGCGGATTCGCGCTCGCCGTGGCGGGCGACGGGGAACTGCGCACGGTCCACCTCTACGCCGGGATCTGGATGGCGAAGGGCCGGCTGGACGCCCGGCTCTCCACCGGCGGCCCGACCCGCTCCCTGTGGATGGAGGACCCGCACACCAGCCAGTCCGCCGACTTCACCATCCGGTTCCAGGCCCCGCCCGGTGCCCGGCTGATTCTCCGGTGGACGGCCGAGGAGGTCTTCACCGACGACTGCGGCAGCGTCGGCATCCAGGCGCTCGCGCTGGGTTGACCGACGGCGGTGGGGCGGCGACGGCGGTCGTCGTTCCGGCGGTGGGTGGGCGCGGCCGAGAGTAGCGTGGGGCCGACGTGACAGGTGACGATCCGGGAGGACCCGTGACGGCGAGCGAGCAGGTGGTGGACAGCCCGCAGGGTTGGGTGGCCGACCACATTCGACGGTACGTCGAAACCGACGGCGCCGAGGGACACGAGTGGCGGCCGGGCGTCTTCACGCTCCTGCTGACGACCCGGGGCCGACGCAGCGGCGCCCTGCGGCGCACCGCGCTCATCTACGGCCGCGACGGTGACGCCTACCTGGTGGTCGCCTCCCAGGGCGGCGATCCGAAGCACCCCGCCTGGTACCTCAACCTCGTCGACGAGCCGCAGGTCGAGGTGCAGGTGGGCGCGGAGCGGTTCACCGCGCGGGCGCGTACCGCCACCGCCGAGGAGAAGCCGCGGATGTGGGCCGAGATGACCGGCATCTGGCCGGCGTACGACGACTACCAGGCGAAGACCGATCGGGAGATCCCGGTGGTGGTGCTGGAACGCGCCTGACGACACCGACACGGCCGGCCACGCGGAACCGCGCGGCCGGCCGCCGGCGTCTCAGCAGGCGACGGGCTTCACCCAGGAGCACTCCCGGTCCTCCGGGGCCGGAGGTGCCTCGGCCACCGTCGGGGGCGCGACCCGCGCCGCACTCACGCTCTTCTCGGTGTACGCGGACAGCGCCACCGCGATCTGGTCCTCCAGCCCTCGCACCGACGAGGCGAGGTGGTTGTTGAGCAGGACCGAGAACGCCAGCAGGCGGTGCCGCTACCACACCGGACGAGCGTCCGGTGGCGCCTTGAGGCGGCGTCACCCGATCGGGTCCGCACTGACGGCGGTCTATTTGACGGATGTCCCGGCAGCGGGCAACGTGGGTCGTGACGGGCCCTGTGTGTGCCCCTCCCCGCGGCGGCGGTGCCCGCTCGCCCCTCCCATCGCCTCCGACGTGCAGTCGTCGGCGGGCCGGTCCCGGTCCGCGTCGCGAACCCGAGAATCCACGAGGAGTTCCGCATGCTCACCATGACCGACAACGCCGTGCTGGTCATCCGTGACCTCGCCAACCAGCAGGACGTCGCCACCGAGGGCGGGGTCCGCATCGCCGCCGACACGGAAGCCGGCTCGCTCACCGTTGAGCTGGTCGAGGAGCCGGTGGAGGGCGACCACGTGGTGGACAACCAGGGCGCCCGGATCTTCCTCGACTCCGACGCCGCCGAACTGCTCGGGGACGCCTCGGTGGACGCGACCGTCGACGACGAGGGCGTGGTCCAGTTCGGTTTCACCGAGAAGCAGTAACGTCGGGTCAACCCGCCCGGCGGGCCGTACCGCCCCGGTGCGGCCGGCCGGCGCGGCCCGCTGCCTGATCATCCCGCCACGCTCCCGGGTCGGCGTCCGGGGCGGCACCCCGGAGGGTGCTGAGCACGTGCGCCAGGTGGTGCGACGTGCTCCACGCGACCCAGTTGGCGGGTGAGCCGGCACCGGCCGAGCGCCGGGCCCGCCGGAGGATCTCGTGGTCGCCCCAGGAGTAGGCCGCTCCAGTCGCCGGCCACTCGGGCGCGGACACCAGCGTGCGGCACAGGTCGGCGAACCGGTCGTCACCCCGGCCGCCCCGCCGGGACCAGCGGTACACCCACCAGGCCCCGTCGGCGGTGTAGCAGATCGTGGGTAGCCGGTCGTTCGGCTGGTCGTCGCCGCGCAGGGCCGGACCGACGCCGTAGTCGCCGTAGCCGACGCCCAGACCGGCCAGTTCCCGCCAGAGCAGCCAGTCCCAGCGGTCGAGGCGTACCGGCTCGTCGGTGGGGAGGCGGGACAGGTTCGTGGGCATCCCGCCCGCCGCCACGCTGACCGAGCGCCACGCGTGCCGGCGGGCCCAGTCCAGCAACCGCCGGACCCGGGGGCCGGTGGTACGCACGTCGGCCGGGCAGCACACATCACCGGCGTCGACCAGCAGGTCGCACTGCTCGGGCAGGAGTCGGGTGAGCCGCCAGATCCGCTCCGCGGCGGTCGTGGCGGCGTCCGGCCCCGACCGGTCGACCGCGAGTCGCAGCCGGACCACCGCCCGGTGGGCGTGGGCCCGGGCCGCCGCGCCGTGCGTCACGAGGCGCCGGTCGCTGTCCGTGAAACCGATGACCGGCACCAGCGGTACGTCCCAGCGGACCAGTTCCGTCTCCGGCCCGTCGGGCAGGGCGGTGACCTCGACCGCCGGCACCAGACCGCCGGGCAGGCGTCCGAGGACGTCCAGGGTGTGTGAGTCGAGGACGGACAGGTCGATGACCGGGGCGAGCAACGGCGCGAGCGAGCCGTCGAGGTGGCTGAGAGCCTCCAGCTCGCCGCGCCGGTTGGCGAGAATGGGGCGGTAGACCGGTTCCGCCACCCGGCCCCCGTGGGCGGGCACCATACCTCAGCCTAGCGACGTATCGGTGTCCGTCGTGGGGCCGTTGCCGACAGAGAGAATCCCGGCCCAGGTCAGCGGGGGTGCATGACGCTGCCACTGTCCTTGATCGGACAGTTCGCCGGGTGGTTGTCCGGTCGGTCCGCGACATACGTTCGATCACAAAGGGGTGCTGATCGCCGCTGATCCCCCTGAGCCCCCACAAACGACCTCATCGCCGCCGCGTACGGATGGCCACGAGGGGAAGGATCGCCATGCCCAGCACCAGATCCCGGCGGCGGTCGACGGCCCAACCCGATCCAGGACCCGAGGCCACCGCCCGCGCCGACGCGGAGGTCACCACCTGCCCGTCCACCGGCCTGCCCCCCACCGCCCGGGTCCTGTTCGCGGTGGTCAACGCCGACGGCGCCCTGGTCCGGGGCCTCGGCGCGGCCGTCGCCGACCGGCTCGCCACCGGGATGTACCAGGTCGTCTTCGACCAGGACGTGACGGCGGCCGGATACGTCGGCACGCTCGGCCTGCCCGGCAGCGCCGGTGTCGCGCCGTGCGGCGAGGTCACCGTCGCCGGACGCACCGGCATCCCCAACGCGGTCTTCGTCTGCACGTACGCCGTCGACGGGACACCCACCGACCGGCCGTTCCACCTGGCGGTGCTGACCTGAGCACCGCGGCGCCGGCCCGGACACGAGCGCACGGCGCCGCCCGACCGGTGGGTCGGAACGTCGCCGCGCTCTGGCCGTCTCCCACCACCGCAGCCGTACGGCGGTACGCCAGCGGGGACCTGGCTCGACCGGGCATTGCCCCGTCGCACTACTCGATCCCCCTTCCCGGGGGCTGCAAACCCTGTCGCGGTGGGGAATTCCACCATTCGCTACTCCCGGCGTGGCGGACGGTGGCAGCGGGTAAGGGAATGGCATGGAGCATTACACGATCGCGACCGTCGCCGAGAAGAGCCCGGACTTCCGTCGTGTGCTGTGGACGGGCCAGAACACCCAGCTGGTGATCATGACCATCCCGCCGGGGGGCGAGATCGGCGAGGAGGTCCACGAGGACATCGACCAGATCCTCACCTTCGTCAGCGGCACCGGCGAGGCCCGGGTCGCGGGGGAGAAGCGTGAGGTCGTGCAGGGTGACCTGGTGGTGGTGCCCGCCGGGACGAAGCACAACTTCGTCAACACCGGCCCGAACCCCCTGGTCCTCTACACCGTCTACGGCCCGCCCGAGCACGCCGACCAGGTGGTGCACCGCACCAAGGAGGAGGCGGAGGCGGCCGAGGCAGCCGGCAAGGACGAGCCACCCACCTCCTGACGGGCACGCTGCGGGCGCCGGCCGAAGGCTGGGCGGTCTCCGGGTCGCCCGGCCTGAGCCGGCCGGATCCGGGTATCCGCCACGCGTGGACCAGCCGGCGATCTCCGACTACGGATTTCTCTCCGACTGCCGCTCGGGAGCGCTGGTCGGCCGGGACGGTTCGATCGACTGGTGGTGCCCGGACCGCTTCGACGCGCCATCGGTGTTCGCGCGCCTCCTCGACCCCGACGCCGGCCACTGGCGGCTGGCACCGGTCGGGGCGGGCGTTCCCGGGCACCGGGTCGAGCGGTCGTACCTGCCGGACACGCTGGTGCTGCGCACCGTGCACCACACCCCGGAGGGCAGCGTCGCGGTGACCGACGCTCTCGCCGCCGAGATCGGCGCACGGGGGCACGAACTCGGGATGAACTCCCCGGCGGTGCTGCTGCGCCGCGTCGAGGGGCTGACCGGGCGGGTCCGGATGGCGCTGGACGTCGCGCCCCGGCCCGACCACGGCCTGCTCAGGCCGTACCTGCACCACCAGCCGGACGGCGCGGTGCTGTTCGCCGCCGGCGCGGTGCTGCTGGAGCTGCGGGCCGAGGGTGTGCCGTTGCGCGCCGGCCGGGACCGGGTGGAGGCGGAGTTCGAGGTCGCCGCCGGGGACGACGTCAGCTTCGCCGTCGCGTACGGGCGGACCTACGGCGACCGGCCGGTACGGCTGGACCCGGCCACCGGGCTCGCCGAGACCGTGCAGGCGTGGCAGGCGTACCGGGAGACCCACCGGTACGACGGGCGCTACGCCGACGTGGTCCGGCGCAGCGCGGTGGTGCTGACCGGACTCACGTACACCCGCAGCGGCGCGGTGGCCGCGGCGCCGACCACCTCGCTGCCCGAGCGGACCGGCGGGGACCGCAACTACGACTACCGCTACTCCTGGCTGCGCGACTTCTCGATGACCCTGCGAGCCTTCTGGGTGGCCGCCTGCCCCTCGGAGGCGTCCCGCCTGTTCTCCTGGGCGGCGCGGTCCATCGGACGGGTCGGTGACGATCCGGTCCCGGTGCTGTTCGGCCTGGAGGGGGAGCGGGACGTCTCCGAGCACGAGAGCCCGCACCTGCGCGGGTATGCCGGCAGCCGCCCCGTCCGCGTCGGCAACGACGCCTGGCGGCAACGGCAGCTGGACGTGCCGGGCGAGGTCGTCTCGGCGGTCTGGCGGCTGCACGACTACCTGGGCGACACGCTCGACGAGGAGCTGCGCGAGATGGTGGTCGGTCTCGCCGAGCAGGTCGCCGGCACGTGGCACCTGCCGGACCGGGGGATGTGGGAGACCCGGGACGCCGAGCGGCACTACCTGTCGTCGAAGGTGCTCTGCTGGGTGGCGCTGGACCGCGCGGTACGCCTCGCGCCCCAGCTCGGCGGGCGGGGCGATCCGCGACGCTGGGCGGCGATCCGCGACGAGATCCGGGCCGCCGTGCTGCGCGAGGGCTGGAACGACCAGGTCGGCGCCTTCACCGGGGCGTTCGGGTCACCCGAGCTGGACGCCTCGGCGCTCTTCCTGCCGATCGTGCGGTTCCTGCCCGCGTCGGACCCCCGGATGCGGGCCACCATCGCGGTCGTCGAGCGGGAACTGGGCACCGAGGGTGGGCTGGTCCGCCGCTGGAACACCGACCCGGCGGGCTTTCTGCTCTGCTCCTTCTGGCTGGTGGAGTGCCTGGTGATGGCGGGCGAACGGGAGCGGGCCGAGGCGCTCTTCGAGCGGTTGGCCGGGTACGCCAACGACGTCGGCCTGTTCAGCGAGCAGATCGACCTGCGCACCGGCGCCCAGCTCGGCAACACGCCCCAGGCGCTGTCCCACATCGGTCTGATCAACGCCGCGTGGCGCCTCACCGACCCGACCACGGAGTGACCGGTCAGGCCGACAGCACCGGTACGCCGGTCACGTCGATTGTCTCCGGGTACTTGACGCCGGCACCGGTGTTGAGCACCACCACCCGCTCGCCGGCCCGGATCCAGCCGCCGGCCCGCAGGTGGCGGGCGGCGGTCAGGCAGGCCGCACCCTCCGGGCAGAGGAGCAGCCCCTCCCGGGCGGCGAAGCCCCGCAGGTCGGCCAGGATCTCCGCGTCGTCCACGGCCAGCGCGGTGCCGGCGGTGGCCCGCAGCGCGGCCAGGATCAGCTCGTCGCCGAGCGGGGCCGGCACGGTGATGCCGAACGCCACGGTGTGCGCGTCCGCCCAGGGCTCGGCGCGGGGCTCCCCGGCGGCGAAGGCGCGGACGATCGGCGCGCACCCGGTGGACTGCACCGCCACCAGCCGGGGCAGCCGGTCGGAGATCCAGCCCAGTTCCTGCAGCTCCTGGAGTGCCTTGTGGATGCCGATCAGGCCCACCCCGCCGCCCGTCGGGTAGATGATCACGTCGGGTACCTGCCAGCCGAGCTGTTCGACGATCTCGTACCCCATCGTCTTCTTGCCCTCCAGCCGGTAGGGCTCGCGCAGCGTGCCGGCGTCGAAGATCTTCCCGCCGGACTCGGCGACCAGCTGCTGCACATGGCGGCCCGCGTCGCTGATCAGCCCGTCGACCAGGCGCAGGTCCGCGCCCGCGGCCACGCACTCGCGCCGGCAGATCGTCGGCGCGTCGAGCGGCATGACCACGGTCGCGCCCATCCCGGCCCGCGCCGCGTACGTGGCCCACGCCGCACCCGCGTTGCCGTTGGTGGGCATGGCGATCCGCTCGACGCCCAGCTCTCGGGCCCGGCTGACGCCGACGGCCGCGCCGCGGGCCTTGAACGACCCGGTCGGGGTGAGCCCCTCGTCCTTGACGATCAGGTCCGGGATGCCGATCTCCGCCCCGTACGCGGGCGCGCGCAGCATCGGGGTCCAGCCCTCGCCCAGCGTGGCCACCAGCCCGGGATCGGCCACCGGCAGCAGTTCCCGGTAGCGCCACAGGTCGGCCGGGCGCAGCGGGAACCGCTCCGGGGTGACCACGCCCGCCACGGCGTCCAGGTCGTACCGGGCCAGCAGCGGGGAACCGCACGTGCAGAGGTTCTGCGGTCGTCCGGCATCGTGCTTCCGGGCGCAGCGCGGGCATTCCAGGTGGGTCAGGTACACGATGCTCCTCGCCGTCCCTCGGGTCGCGTCCGTCAGCTCCCGTCGACGCTCAGCCAGCGCCGGCTGCGCCGGCCCGGCTCGTAGACCGAGTCCAGCCGCTTCGCCACGACGCCGGGCAGCCCCTGTTCCCGTGCGGTGCGCAGGGCCTCGGCGCCGGTGCCGGGGAACCACGGCGGAGTCTGCCAGTGCGGTCCGGCCAGCGCCAGACCGTCGAGCAGCTCCCGGCGTTGCGCGTACGGCAGGTCGACGCTGGTCACTCCTTCCAGCCAGAGCAGGTCGACGAGCAGGAACTGGGCGTCGGCGGTGGCCCGTCCGCCCCGTGCGGGCCGCACCCGCCCGGATCGGTCGATGCGGACCAGGACGCCGTCGAGCACCGCCTCCGTCGGGGCCATCGCCTCGGCCATGTCGCGCAGCCACGGGTACGTCCCGGTGATCTCCTCGCCGGTCTCCGACAGCAGCCGCAGCCGACCGCCCGAGACGTACGCGACCGCGCGGACGCCGTCCCAGCGCAGCTCGTACCCCCACTGGTCCTGGTCCTTCGGAAGCCTCGCGGCGGGCGTGGGGTGCATCGGGCGGACCTGCTCCGGCATGGCGGTCCAGCCCTCCGGCGGCGGGTCGGTGCGCCGGACCATCCAGTCCCGGCCGTCCCGGCCGCCGGTGGCGAAGAGGACGTACCGCCCGGACGTCCGTTCCCCGTCCAGGACGACGATCACCTCGTCGTCGCGCCACTTCTCACACCGGTAGGTGCCCCGGTCGTGGATGACCATGGCGCCCCCGCCGTACTCCCCGGCGGGGATCTCCCCGTGGAAGTCGAGGTACTCCATCGGGTGGTCCTCGGTGTGGACGGCGAGGTGGTTGCGGGTGCTGTCGCGGGGCAGGCCGCGCGGCACCGCCCAGGAGGCCAGCACGCCGTCGTGCTCCAGCCGGAGGTCCCAGTGCAGGCTCCGGGCGTGGTGCTGCTGGATGACGAAGCGACCGCCGTCGGCGCCGCCGGCCTCCGGGGTGCGTTCCGGCACCGGTTCGGGCGTACGCGCGGCGTCCCGTTTACGCCGGTACTCCTCCAGGCGGTCGGCCATCCTCGCATTCTCCGGTGTGTCGACGGGGATCACGGGTAGAACCTCCGCCATGGACCACGGAGACCAGCCCACCGTCGCGCTGCCCGGCGAGGTGCGGATGCCCCTGCTCGGCTTCGGCACCTGGCAGGTCACCGGCCAGGCTGGCTACGACGCCGTGCTGGCCGCCCTCGACGCCGGTTACCGGCACGTCGACACCGCCACGATGTACGGCAACGAGGAGGAGGTGGGCCGCGCCGTCGCCGAGAGCGGGCTGCGCCGGGAAGACCTCTTCGTCACGACGAAGCTGCCCCCGGACCGGGTCGGCCGTGAGCGGGAGACGATCGAGGCGAGCCTGCGGGCGCTCGGTGTCGACCAGGTCGACCTGTGGCTTGTGCACTGGCCGCCGTCGAACCGGGCGGACAGCATCCCGGTCTGGCGGGAGATGCTCGCCGCCCGGGACGAGGGCCTGACGCGGGCGGTGGGGGTGAGCAACTACGGCACCGCCCAGATCGACGAGCTGATCCAGGCCACCGAGGAGAATCCGGCGGTCAACCAGATCCGCTGGAGCCCCTCGCTGTACGACCGGAAGCGGCACCGGGAGCACCGGGACCGGGGCGTCGTGCTGGAGGGTTACAGCCCGTTCAAGACCAGCGACCTCGCACACCCGGTGCTGGCCCGGATCGCCGCCGCGCACGGCGTGTCGCCGGCCCAGGTGGTGCTGCGCTGGCACGTCGACCACGAGATCGTCGTGATCCCGAAGAGCGTGACGCCGGAGCGGATCCGGGTGAACGCCGACATCTTCCAGTTCTCGCTCACCGCCGAGGAGATGCGCGACATCGACGCCCTCGGCAGCGGATGACGCCTCAGGCGAGGCTTGCGTCGGGCCGGTCGTGCACCCAGGGGAGCAGCGGGTACCGCCGTCCCTTGTCCTCGACCACCATCGGCTCCGCGTCGCCCGGCCGGTAGCCGGCCGCGCGGGCGACCCCGGCGCTGCCGGCGTTGTCCGCCTCGATCCAGAGGTGCAGGCGCGGCCGGTCGAGCACCTCGTGGGCGTACGTGGTGAGCAGCCGCACGGCCCGGGCGGCGAGCCCCCGACCCCGGTACGCGGGGCCCACGGCGTAGCCGACGGAGTCGTCGCGGAAGCTGAGCATGACCTCGCCGCGGGGCAGGTCGTCCTCGGCGGCGGTGATCGTCAGGCAGAGTCGGTCGCCGGCCTCCTGCGCACGGCGGAGCGTCTCCAGGTGGGTCCGTGCGGCCCGCGCGTCGAACGGCGTGGTGACGGGGGTCCGGAACGCGATCTCCGGATCGTCGAAGAGGCGGACCATCTGGGGCAGGTCGTCCTCGGTCCACGGGCGCAGCACGACGAGGTCGTCCGTCAGTCGCACGTTCTGAGCCTTCATCCGCCCGCGCCTCCCCGTCCGCTCCGCCCGGCCGGTTGGAGCAACCGAGTGTCCGGGACCGCACCGCGACGGCGCAACCCGCCCTGTCCACGTGCCGTGCGCGCGAGAGCGTGGCGGTGGAAACCTTCAACAGCTCAAATCAAGCCGAAGACTATCGACATAGACGAACGTGAGGATGTAGCGTCACGGCCATCTATCGATCCTCGTCTTTGCTGGAGGACCGCCATGGCCCCTGCCCGCCCCGCCCGTCTGCGCCGTCGAAGTCTGCTCGGCGTACCGGCCCTGGTGGCCGCCGCCCTCACCGTCGTCGCCCGGCCCACCCCGGCGACCGCCGCACCGAAGGCCGAATGTCTCGCCGACCTGCTCGGGGGGTCCTGATGGCCACCATTCCCTGGTTGGTCGACGTGCTGCGGGGGGCGGGCGTCCAGGTCGTCGTCGAGGGCGACTGGCTCAACCGGATGCGCCCCGGCGACTTCAACCCGATCGGCGTCCTCTGGCATCACACGGCCGCCACCTCCAGCGCCACCAACCCGCACCCGGCGCTGAACATCTGCATCAACGGGCGGTCGGACCTGCCCGGCCCGCTCTGCCAGGCCCTGGTCGACTACCACGGCGTCTTCCACGTCATCTCCGCCGGCCGGTGCAACCACGCCGGCGTCAGCGGCGGCAGCGGGCCCATCCCGGCCGGCGACGGCAACACCCTGATGATCGGCTGGGAGATCGACTACAACGGGGTCAGCCAGGAGATGACGGCGGCGCAGTACAACGCGTCCGTCGCCGCCACCGCCGCCGTGCTCACCCGGCTGGGCCGGGACGCCAGTCACGCCCGGGGCCACCGGGAGACCAGCACGACCGGGAAGATCGACCCGTCCTTCATCGACCTGAACGTCATGCGTGCCGACGTGGCCGCCAGGATGGCCGGTGGCGGTACGGCGTGGACCTCGGTGGTGGACAACACGACCGCCGGCCGGTTCACCGCCAGCGCCAACTGGGGTGTCTCGTCGTACTCCGGCCAGCGCTACGGCGGCGACTACCGGTACGCCAATCCGGTCGCCGCCAGCGACGCCGCCTGGTACCGGTTCAACGTCCCGGCGACCGCGAGCTACCGCGTCGAGGCGTGGTGGCCGGCGAACGCCGGCTACAACGGCTCCACGCCCTACATCGTGGCGACGACGACCGGCAACCGGACCGTGTACGTCGACCAGCGGGCGAACGGCGGGCAGTGGCGCAACCTCGGCACGTTTACCCTCCCGGCGGGTGACGCCAACCGGGTGGGCGTCAGCCGGTGGAGCTCCGCCGCCGGCCTGGTCGTCGCCGACGCCGTACGACTGACGCGGGTGTGACGGGGTGGGGGGGGGGGGGCCACCCCCCCCCCCCCCCCCCCGCACCCCACGTCCCAGCGCCCGCCACCCCCCTTGGGGTGGGGCAGCTACGCCGGGCGTGAACCCCCCCCCGCGGGCCCGCGGAGCCCCCAAAGTG
>NZ_JBITMC010000023.1:0-86510 GCF_044465805.1 Micromonospora sp. NPDC049497
TGGCGAATTCCAAGGGAGCATTGCCGCCTCCTGGTGCTGGAGGTATCCGGAGGCGGGGGGGGGGGGGGGGGGGGGGGGGGGGGGGGGGCCCCGCCCCCCCCCCCCCCCCCCCCGGCCCCCGGGGGGGGGGGGCCCGGGCGCCCCCCCCCCCCCCCCCACGGCCCGCTCAGGCGCGGGTGATCGCGTTGGCGTGGATGGCCTCGGCGAGGTACGCGGCCATCCCGGGCCGGATCTTCTCGTAGTGCGCGGTGAAGCGCGGGTCGGCGAGGTACATGTCGGCCAGCCCGGTGTGGATCTCGTACGAGCAGTCGTAGAACCACCGGCTGATGATCTGCCGGTGCTCCTCGGCCAGGTCCATCGCCGCCGGACTGTCGGCCGGTGCGCCCGAGGCCATCACCTCGACGAACCGCCGACCCCAGTCCTCGTTCTCGGCCTTGATACGCAGCCAGTCGTCCTTCGAGTAGCCGGCGGCGCGCCGGGCCGACTGGCGGTACGCCTCGCTCTCGCCCCAGCGCTCCCGCGCCTCGTCGGCGTGCGCGTCCGGGTCGAAGTCGCCGAAGACCTCGAACCGCTCCTCGGGGGTCAGTGAGATGTTCATCCTGCGTGCCTCCATCGCGAGCTCGATCGCCGCGACCATGTCCTGGAGCTTCCCGATCCGCCCGGTCAGCAGGTCGTGCTGGCGGCGCAGGTGTGCCGTGGGGTCGCTCGCCGGGTCGTCCAGGATCGCGGCGATCTCGTCCAGGGGGAACCCCAGCTCGCGGTAGTACCGGATGAGCTGCAACCGGTCCAGGTCGGCGTCGTCGTACCGCCGGTAGCCGGCCGCGCTGCGCCCGCCCGGCGAGAGCAGCCCGATCTCGTCGTAGTGGTGCAGCGTCCGCACCGTCACCCCGGCGGCCTTCGCCACCTGTCCCACCGTGTACGCCATGGTTCCCCTCCCTTCCGTCAACGAGGCTTCCGCCTGCCGTTACGGGAGGGTCAAGCCGCTTTCCGCGACCTGTGTCACAGCTTGTCCGTCGGGGGCCTCTCCAACTCGGGCACTAGCTGCCCCGCCGCCACCAGCGACGCTTCGCGACCGGCGACGGCGACGGCGACGGTTCCTCGTCCTCGTCGTCGTCCTGCGCCGCGCGGGCCAACACGGCCGTCGCCAGCACCCGGTCGTCCGGACGGCAACCGGGCGTGACGATCATCAGCTGCGCCAGTGATTCCTCGATGGTGACCGGCCGGTTCGCCGCCACCACCGCGTCGAGCCGGGCCCGGACGAGCTGGCGTACCTCCGGCCTCAGGTCCGGTTCCCGGTAAGCGGCGGTGACCAGCGCGAACAGCGCCGCGTCGGTGACCCAATCCTCGACGCCGAAGGCGAGGTCCACCAGCACCTCGCGTCGGGTCGAGGTCGGCCACGGCTCGTCCTTGGCGTGGTGCAGGATGCCGAGGCATACCCACGGCTGCATGAGCCGATACCAGTACGTCGGCGTCGACCTTGCCAGGTGCTGCCAGCGCGGCGTGTCCGGCGGGGCGGGCAGGTGGGCGAGCAGCCCGAGCAGGTCGTCCAGCGGCAGCTCGCCGAGCGGGGCGGCCTTCACGTACCCCGAGAGCGGCGACTGCCACGGCTCCCCCGCAACCTCCCGCAGCAGCCCGACCGCGGCTTCCGACGGCGCCGGCCGGGCGGGCAGCGGCTCGGTGCCGTCGTACCGCCAGACCGCGTACCGGCCGGGCCGTACGGGCGTCCGGATGTCGGGGGGCGCGAACTCGGCGATGCCGATCTCGACCGGGCCGGCGATCCTGCGGCAGGCGGTCATGGCGCTGGCCGGCTCCGCCCCCGACAGCCCGAGGCCGCTGACCTCGAGCTGCTCGCCGCGCGCCCGCCGGCCACCGATCTCGTTGGCGATGTTGCTGATCGCCTCGCTGGGCATCGGCACCCAGTTGAGCCACGTCCGCTTCGATCCCGCCATGGCGAACACCACGTCGGTCATCCCGCACGGGTGCGGATCGTCGTGGACGGCGACCAGATCCGCCACGTCGCCGGAGGACCGGAACCGCATCGCGTACCGGGCGGCATCGCGGTGCGGGAAGGTGGGGTCGTCGGCCATCTGCCGCAGGTCAGCATCCGCATCGCCGGAGAACATGGCGCGGAGCCTAACAATCCGAACAGCCTGGCAGGGGGCAGAGGTCCGCGGCGCAGCCCGCACCATCCGGCGTCACGCTGGGTCCATCCCGGCCGGCCGACCGCCGTGGGTCCACGGGGTCTCCTCCACCGCCGGGAACGTCGCCACCGGCAGGTACGCTTCGGACAGCGTGGTGAGGCAGAGCCGCTCCCCCACCTCGGGGACGCTGCCCGGCGCCGCGGTCAACCCCCGCCCCATGCCACCGGACAGCTCCAGCACCACCTCGGTCTTGCCGTCGCCCGGGGTCAGGAACACCACGCGCGCCTTCTGCGCCGGACGCGCCGTGGACCACAGCGTCGCTCCGACCGGCACCGCCACCGGCTCGGTGGTCACCACCTGGATGCGCGGCCGCAGCACCGGCCGTTTCCCACTGTCGTCCACCCGCTTCGGGTCGGCGAGGATCACCTCCCCCACGAACGCCTCCCCGGTCAGCCGGTGCTCGGCCATGACCAGGGGGTCGTCGTAGGCGCGCTGCACCGCGTACGACGCCGCCGCCCGTTCCAGCCGGTGCAGCCGCTGCGCCGCCGCCACGGCACCGTCCCGGCGGGGCTGCGGTCCACCGCCCGCGTCGACGTGCTCGGCATGTGCCGTGAAGGCGTCCTTGTCCCCGTCCCACCGACCCCCGACCCGGGCGCCGGCCGGCAGGGACCGGAGCAACCCCACGCCGCGCCACATCAGCTCCCAGGTGGGCGCGAGCTGGTCGCGCAGCAGCCTCTCCAGCTCCGCGTACGCCCCGGCGCGCGCCACCTCGTCGTCGCCCGCCTCCGCGTACGCGGTCATCGCCGGGGCGAGCACCTGGTTGTCGAAGTCCGGGTCGGTGGCCGGGCCGGCCGGCGGGCAGACCGACGGGTCCTCGGCACGCGCCGCCGCCTGCGCCCCGGTCAGCCCGGGCGGCGGGTCGACCCAGCCGAGCAGCGCCGGCAGGTGCAGGTCCTCCACCGCGCTCTGGCCGGTGGCCCAGTGCAGGGTCAGCGCGTCGGTCATCGCCAGCAGCGCCGACGAGCCGGGATGCTCGGCCCGCTCCGCGAAGAACGTCAACCAGCGACCGAGCAGCGGCACCGACGGGTGCACCGGGTACTCACCGTCCGTCCGACGGAACCGGGTCGAACGCCCGAACAGCCGCAGGAACGTCACCCCGGCCGGGCTCGGCACGAGCAGTTGCGGCGCGTCGGCGTACCGGTGGCGGACGTCGCGGCCCCGGTCGACGGGCACCGCCTCGGTGACGCTCCGGAAGCCGTCCAGGTACTCCAGCACGATCCCGGCCAGCTCGGCGGCGAACGCGAAGCGCTGGTCCCGGTTGCGCGGCTGCGGCACCACCAGCAGCCGCCCCTCGTCCGGCGCGGCGCCGACCAGCACGGCGAGCGGGGCGTTGGCCTCACCGGCCAGCGCCAGCGGCACCAGCACCAGCGGCCGTTCCACCAGGTGCACGTGCCGGACCGTGGCCACCGGCTGGGCCCGGCCGGCGGTGAGCGCCTGCGCCTTCGCGAGCGCGCGCAGCGTGCTCACGCGGGGTCTCCGGTGAGGGCGTCGGCGCGCAGGCGGGCGGCGGCCCGCAGCAGCGCGGCGGCTTCCTCCCGCTCCGGCTCCGGGGTGCGCTCGCCGGTGGCCAGCGCCAGCACGTCGTCCACGGTCCCGACGCCACCGAGCGCCTCGCGCACCGGTCGGCCCAGCGCGGCGGTGTGGCCACGCGCCTCGTGCCGGCAGAAGTACGCCAGCTCGCAGGCGGCCAGGCACTCCGGCGCGTAGCGGGCCTCCACCGTGGACAACTGGGCCTTGAGTGTGGCCGGGTCGGCGCTGGGATCGGCGGTGAAGTCCTCGGGCACCGTGGCGAGCAGCGTGTCGAGCCGGGCCATCCGCTCCAACTGGCGGCGCAGCACGAGAAGCTGCTTGCGCACGTCCACCAGGCTCGCCACCGGCTGGTTGGCAAAGTCGCGCGGGCAGACCAGCACCACCTCGTGGGAGACCTCCTCCGGGTCCTGCCCGGCGGCGGCCAGCAGGTCACGCAGGGCCAGCACGTACACGGCGGACTGGATCGCGGCGGCGGACACCTTCGCCGGGTCGGCCTGCCCGTCGATCACCGGGAACGACTTGACCTCCACGACGTGGAACCGGCCGGCGAGCCGGGCCGCCACCAGGTCCGGCTCCAGGTGCACCCGCTTACCGGCCACGTCGAGGGCGAGCAGCGGGTGGTCGAAGAGCGCCGCACCGTCGCCGGGCGCGGTCAGGGCCGCCCGCGACCGCTCCTGCCGGTCCGGCAGGTCCTGCGCGCCGCCCAGGTCCGTCCAGCTCGCCGCCTCCGGCACCGGTACGCCCAGCCGCTCGGCGACCAGCCGCAGCAGCTCTGCCCCGCCGTCGGCCTTGACCTGCGCCTCGAACGCGTTGCCGCGGGTGATGGCGAAGCGGGACTGCCCGAACCGGGCGGGGAAGCCGATCCGCTCGGCCAGCGCCGGCTTGTCCACCCCGGCGCCGTCCAGGATCGCCCGCCGGGTGCAGCCCGGGTTGCCGGTCAACGCGGCGATGGTGCGCGCGTTGTGCCGCCGGGCGGGCACGCCGCCCCGGATCACCGCCAGTCGCTCCTCGCTGCTCGTCACGATCCGCCACCCTAGATGAAAGGAAGGGCCCCCCATTAACGCCTCGCGTAGAGGAAGGGCCCCTTGTTAACGACCGGCGGTGATCGTGGTCGGTTCGCGCGTACCGGCAGAGCCGAGGGCGGAGATCACAGAGGTGGTCAGCGGCCGGCGGACCGGTTCCAGGGCGAGCGGGGCAGGGCGGTACCGGCCAGCGGCCGGCGCTTCCGGCGGCGCGGGCGCCGCCCCGGCGTGCACGGCGGCCGGGAGACGGTGTGCACCGGAGCGCAGGCCGGTACGACGGGTTGCCGGCCGATCAGCCAACAGAGGAAACGGGCCATCCCCGCCTCAGCCGACCGGGAGACGCTGCGCGTCGGACTTCGACACGTCGTACTGGGCGCCGCAGAAGGTGCACTGCTGCATGTAGCGGGTGCGGACCGGGATCAGCGGAATGAAGAACAGGCTGAACTTGGTCGCGCGGCGGGTGATCACCTGCGCCGCGTGGTTGCCACAGTTGCGGCAGACCTGCTGCGTGACGCCCGATTGGGTGACCTTGGTACGGAGACCGAAGATGAAGAACATCGCGCGCCAGTACCCACTTCCACCCTCTTAATCACCCCATCAACCCGTGCGCCGAAGAAATCTTGGTACGAAAGGGCCCCGGGGAGGCCGATTCGTACCAAGATCTCCCGGAACACCCCCTCAGGCGGTCAGCGGCTCCATGCCGGGCACCTCGACCGAGAGCCAGATCGGCTGCCAGTCCGCCATCTCGTGGAAGCGGCGCAGCTCCGCCAGCCCGGAGACCGACCCGGCCCAGGCGCTGTACGGGGGGTTCTGCTCGTCGAAGCCGCTCTGCACGAAGGTGAGCGTGGTCTTACCCTGCGACTCGGCCAGCTCCCAGGTGGTGACACCGATCGGTCCCCAGTCGACGGACATCCGCCGACCCGGGTCGAGGTCGACCACCTTGGCCGCGTGACCGGACTCGAAGCCGCCCATGGCGTACCGGCCGCCGACCCAGGGCTCGATGCCGATCGGGTAGCCGAACCAGGCGCTG
The DNA here is from genome assembly GCF_044465805.1 of Micromonospora sp. NPDC049497. Lineage (NCBI taxonomy): Bacteria > Bacillati > Actinomycetota > Actinomycetes > Micromonosporales > Micromonosporaceae > Micromonospora > Micromonospora sp. NPDC049497. Next base: position 5,784 of record NZ_JBITMC010000023.1, read on the forward strand.
GCCTGTCCGGAGTCCGTCAGCGACTCCCACACCTTGTCGGCGGGGGCCGCGATGACCAGCTCGCCGCGCATCTCGGCGGAGGTGAAGTCCGTCTTCGGCAGCAGTGGCTGCCCCTCCAGGTGGGCGGCCAGATTGGCCAGCGACAGCGCCCAGAAGGTCTGCAGGACGCCGATGGTGCTGCCGCTGATCGCCTCGGCGAAGTCGACGTGGCTCTGGTCGAGGGTCAGCACGGTGGTGTCCCGGCTCTCCGCCTCGAGGGTGAAGCCGGTGGTGGTCTCCACCCCGTCGAGCAGCCAGGCGAAGCGCAGGCCGTGGTCGTCGGCGTGCAGCAGCCGTTGGTGCGGGGCATCGCCCTCGGGGGTGTACCGCCCCCAGAACTCGTACCGCGTCGGCAGCTCGACCTCGACGTGCTCGGCCAGCCAGACGCGCAGCTCCGCGGGGTCGGTGAGGGCGCGGTGGACGGCCTCGACCGGCGCGGCGAGGCGGACCCGCAGGATCATCGGTTCACTCATGGTCGGTTCCCTTCGGGTAGACGGCCACGGCGAGCTTGAAGGCGTCTCCCTCGGCGCCGCCGTAGCGCGTGAACAGGTCCTGCAGGGTCGTCTGCAGGTCGTGCAGGAACTGCTGGCGGTGTTCCGGGGGGACCCGGATCTCGCCGGACACCCCGACCGAGGGGAGCTCTCCGGCGGTCCGGTCCAGGGCGGCGACGTCGGCCTGGACCTCCTCCATCAGGTCCAGGAGGTAGCCCAGGCTCAGCTCGTCGCGCACCCGTCGCGCCCCGATGCGGCCGACGAGGCGGGGTGAGAGCCAGTAGGACCGGGCGACCGCCTGGTAGATGCCCTCGGTGATACCCCGCACCCTGCGTTCGCTGACCAGCTCCACGAGGCCGGCCGCGACGAGCTGCTTGACGTGGTAGTAGACCCGTTGCGGCGTCTGCTCCAGCCGAGCGGCGACCTCGGTGCAGGTGCGGGGCTCGGCCAGCTGTCGCAGGATCTCGACGCGCTGGGGCTTGAGCAGGACCTCGGCCTGCTCGATCTGTTCGAGGTACAGGACGTCTCTCATGGCAAAATCAGTTTGTACGTACAAAACTTGTTTGTCAATCGGTTCGACGAAGGCCGCGCCGGCACGACCGGCGCGGCCTTCGATCGATCCGTCAGGCCAGCCAGTCCGGGCGCAGCGGGTAGCCGTTCCCCCCGTCCGCGCCGTTCCGCGTGGCGAGCACCTGGTGCAGCTGGATCCCGTTGCGCTCGAACGCCATCCGGGAACCCGCCATGTACAGACCCCACACGCGGGCGGTGCCCGCACCCACCTCGGACACGCAGAAGTCCCAGTGCGCGACCAGGTTCCGGCACCAGGCGGCCAGCGTCAGCGCGTAGTGCTGCCGCAGGTTCTCCTCGTGGTGCACCTCCAGGCCGACGTCGTGGATCTCCGAGATCAGCCGGCCCGGCCCGGCCAACTCGCCGTCCGGGAAGACGTACCGGTCGATGAACGCGCCCGACCGGTGCGGCGCGCGGTTGTCGGCGCGGGTGATGCAGTGGTTGAGCAGCCGCCCGCCCACCCGCAGCCGGTCCCGCAGCGCCCCGAAGTAGACCGGATAGTTGCGTACGCCGATGTGCTCGGTCAGGCCGATCGAGGAGACCGCGTCGAACTGCTCCCGAGGCGCGTCCCGGTAGTCCAGGTGGCGCACCTCGGCCAGGCCGGTCAGCCCCTCCCGCTCGATCGCCGCCCGCGCCCACTGCGCCTGAGCCTTCGACAGGGTCACCCCGAGCGCCTTCACGCCGTACTCGCGGGCCGCGTGGCGGACCATGCCGCCCCAGCCGCAGCCGACGTCCAGCAGCCGCATGCCCGTCTTCAGCGCCAGCTTCTGCGCGACCAGGTCGTACTTCGCCGCCTGCGCCTCCTCCAGCGTGTCGTCCGGCGAGCGGTAGACCGCGCAGGTGTACGTCATGGACTCGCCGAGCACCTTCTCGTAGAAGGCGTTCGACACGTCGTAGTGGTGGGAGATCGCGGTGCTGTCCCGCGTACGGGAGTGCCGCAGCCCGTTCACCACCCGCTTCCAGCGGGGCAACGCCTCCTGCGGCGGGGGCAACGGCGGCAGCAGCCGCTCCCAGCCCAGCCCCCGCACCAGGTTCAGCGCCTCGGCGACGGACGGCGTCCGCAGCCGCAGCTCGTCCTTGAGCAGGGTCAACGCCTCGTACGGGTCGCCCGGGTGCACGCCGTGCAGGGCCAGGTCCCCGCTGACGTACGCCCGGGCCATGCCCAGGTCGCCGGGGGCGGTGAGCAGGTAGGTCAGCCCCCGCTCGGAGCGGATGAACAGCGTGATCCCGGCGTCGGCCGGGCCGACCGCGCTGCCGTCGTACCCGGTGACCCGCACCGGCAGGTCCCCGGTGGTCAGTGCACGGACCACGTCCGCCACGGTGGGACCCGAACGCCGGCCCCCCGCCGGCGGGGTCGCGGGAGGGCTCGCCGCTCCCTGGTCTCGATCGGTCAGGCTCATTGTCGCGCTACCGCCTTCTCGTACAGTCCGGTGAGCCGGTGGTCCGGGTCGTAGCGGTCCTTCACCGTCCGCCAGGTGTCGCCGCCGTAGAGCCGGTCGAACACCACCCGGTCGTAGTACGCGTCGGAGTAGAGCGACTTGTGTCCGCCCAGCTCCGACACCTCGCGTTCGATCGCCCGGTTGACGTCGCCGTCGGCGGCGCCCGCGGCGATCGGCACACTCCCCCAGAAGCCGACGTTGACGTAGTCCCTCCCGGGCCGGAGCGGGTACAGCGGCCAGGCCCGAGCCGATCCGGGCCCGTCCGGCTCCCGCAGCCGCAGCGGGCATAGCCAGACCGGGGCCATCCCGACCGTGTGGGCGAACCAGCGGAGGAAGTCGGCCGTGCGGTCGAGCGGGATCTCCACGTCCTGCACGACCCGTTCACGCTCCGGCTGGCCCCGCCACCGGTCGATCCGGGCGGCCACCCGGTGCCGGTGCTCCAACCGGACCAGCCGGTGGTAGACGTCGCTGCGCCGCCAGCGCGCCGGCCAGACCCGCCGCACCACCGGGTGCTGCGCCCCGAACGCCGCCGAGCACCAGAACCAGTCGGTGTCCCAGCGCCACAGGTAGTCGTACGTGGACAGCAGGTCGTGGGTGCGCCGGCGCAGCGACCGGTAGTAGATGTCCTGACCGGTGTAGTCGCTGGGCGGCACGCGCCCGGTGTCGTCGGTGAAGGAGCCGAGCACCAGGTACGCCTCGCCGGGGCTGAACATCACCCCGTCCATGACGTCCACCGGCTCGCCCGCCCAGGCCCTCGTGGCGGTGACCTCGGCGATCGCGTCGGTCAGCGCCTCCAGCCGGGTGAACCGCACGTTGCGCAGGGCCACGAACCGGCGTACGGGTTGCAGCTCGATACGCAGCCGCGTGGCGTAACCGAGGCTGCCCAGCGAGTTGGGGAAGGCGGCGAACAGGTCGGCGTGCGGGCCGTCCGGGCGGGCGGTGACGATCTCCCCCGCCCCGGTCAGCACGTCCAGCTCCAGCACCGACTCGTGCGGGAGCCCGTTGCGGAACGAGGTGGACTCGATGCCGAGGCCGGTCACCGCCCCGCCCAGCGTGATGGTGCGCAGTTGCGGCACCACCAGCGGCATCAGCCCGTGCGGCAGGGTCGCGTCGACGAGGTCCTCGTACGTGCACATGCCCTGCACGTCGGCGGTGCGGGCGGCCCGGTCCACGCCGAGCACCCCGACCAGCCCGCTGACGTCAAGGCCGGGCGTGCGGGGCGCGCTGCGGGGACGGAACAGGTTGGACGTGCGCTTGGCGAGCCGGACCGGCTTCCCCGGTGGCACCGCCGCGTACGACCGTCGCAGCTGGGCCACCGCCTGGTCATGATCACGCAACGCGTGCATGAGATCACCTTACGCGCCCGACACGCGATTCCGTGGGATGTCCACGGTGGTCGAGTGGCGTCGGACGGCATAGCGTGGAGAGCATGCCGAAAGCCGTCTGGAACGACCTGGTCGTGGCCGAGAGCGACGACACCGTGGTGGTGGAGGGCAACCACTACTTTCCCCGCGCCGCCCTCCGCGACGACCTGATCCGCGAGTCCGGCACGCACACGGTCTGCCCGTGGAAGGGCACCGCCTCCTACTACACCCTGGAGCACGACGGCCGGACCAGCGCCGACGCGGTCTGGTACTACCCGGAGCCGAAGCCGGACGCGGAGATGGTGCGCGACCGGGTGGCGTTCTGGAAGGACGTACGGGTCGTCGACTGATCCCGTCCGCGCAGGGGCCGGCTGGCCATCGGCCCCACGAGTGGGTGAGGATGCCGGTATGTCCGCCCCCGCGCACCGCCCCGACGAGTCCGGCACGGTCTACGGAGGCGGTCGAGCCGCCCGCCCCGGGCTGCCCGGTGACCCGTTGTTGCGGACCGCGCTGATCGTCGGCGTGGTGGGCGTACTCCTGGGGGTGTTCTTCGCGACCGGTGTGCTCGGTGGCGGCGGCGACGAGCCGGTCGTGCCGGCGGCGGCCGGCGCTCCGACGGCGGAGGCCGAGCCGACCCCGACGCCGGTCGAGCCGGAGCCCACCACCCCGGCCGCGCCGTCGGACACTCCGTCGGCCCCGCCCACGACCGCGCCGGCCCCGGTCAGCGGGCCGAAGGTGTTCCGCGCGGTCGCGTCGGGCCTCTGCTTCGGCGTCGATGGCAGCGGCGAGAAGGCGACCGCGCAGCTCGCCGCCTGCACCGGCGGTCCCGAGCAGCAGTGGGTGGCCAACCCGGTCGCCCCGGACGTGGTGACGCTGACCAACGCGGCGTACGGGCTCTGCCTGGACGTCGAGGGCGCCAGCGGCGACGACGGAACGAAGCTCCAGCAGTTCCCCTGCCACGGCCAGGCCAACCAGCAGTGGCGGATGGCCGCGACCGGCACCGGCCCGGTGCTGCTCGTCGCGCTGCACAGCGGCAAGTGCGCGCAGGTCGACGACGGCGGCACCGAGGCCGGCGACGACGTCGAGCAGGCCCCGTGCGGCGGTGGGGTGGAGCAGCAGTGGCTGGTGGGCTGACGGTCACCGCAGGCGCTCAGCCACGATAGGCCCAGGCCCGGGTCGGGGTGGCCACGACCGCGACGATCGGCTCGTCGGACGGCCCGCGACGGCGCAGCAGCAGGGACAACCCGGCCGCGCCGATGGACAGGGCGCCCGCGACGTACCAGGCCATCGCGTAGTCGCCCAACCGGTCGCGGACCAGACCGGCCCCGGTGGCGGCGAGCGCCGCACCGACCTGGTGCGCGGCGAAGACCCAGCCGAAGACGACCGCACCGGCCGTGCCGAACCACTCCCGGCACAGCGCAACCGTCGGCGGCACGGTCGCCACCCAGTCCAGCCCGTAGAAGACGATGAACACGAGCATGCTCGGCCCGGCGGAGCCGGTGAACAGGCTCGGCAGCACGAGCAGGGACGCGCCGCGCAGCACGTAGTAGGCGGCGAGCAGCAGCCGGCTGTCCACCCGGTCGGTCAGCCAGCCGGAGGCGATGGTGCCGACGATGTCGAAGAGGCCGACCAGCGCGAGCAGCCCGGCGGCGGTGGTCTGCGGCATGCCGTGGTCGTGCGCGGCGGGCACGAAGTGGGTGCCGACCAGCCCGTTGGTGGTCGCGCCGCAGATCGCGAAGCCGCCGGCCAGCAGCCAGAACGGCCGGGTTCGGGCCGCCGCGGCGAGCGCGCCGACGGCCCGCGCTGCCGCCCCCCCGGCCGGCGGTTCCGGGGCGACGACCTCGGCACCGCCGTAGGGAGGCAGGCCGAGATCCGCCGGGTGCTCGCGCAGCAGCCACACCACCAGGGGTACGACCGCCAGCGCCGCCCCGGCCACCACGAGCGCCGCCGGACGCCAGCCGTGCTCGCGTACCAGCAGCGCCACCAGCGGAAGGAACACGAGCTGGCCGGCTGCGCCGCCGGCGGTCAGCACGCCGGTGACCAGGCCCCGGCGGCGCACGAACCAGCGCCCGGTGACGGTCGCCACGAAGGCGAGCGCCATCGAGCCGGTGCCCAGCCCGACCAGGACGCCCCAGCAGAGGATCAGCTGCCAGCTCGCGCTCATGAAGACGGTCAGCCCGCTGCCGGCGGCGACGAGCAGCAGCGCCGCCGCGACGACCCGGCGGATGCCGAAGCGGTCCATCAGCGCGGCGGCGAACGGCGCGGTGAGCCCGTAGAGCAGCAGGTTGACCGAGACGGCGGCCGAGATGGTGGCCAGCGGCCACCGGAACTCCTCGTGCAGAGGGTGCAGCAGCACCGACGGGGTGGCACGGAAGCCGGCCGCGCCGACCAGCGCGACGAAGGCGACGACCGCGACGGCCCAGGCCGGGTGGAGACGACGGTTTCGGATCACGGTGCCGAGTCTCACCCGGTACGGGCCGCCGGACGAGTGGCCGGGAAGCCATCATGCGCAATAATCGGGCCATGCTGCCTGCTCCGCACCGCGTGGCGGTCCTCGCTCTCGACGAGGTCGTCGGCCTCGACCTCGGCACGCCCGCCCAGGTCTTCGGCACCGCCCGGCGCCCCGACGGATCACCTCTCTACACCGTCGAGGTCTGCACGCCGGGCGGCGCCCCGGTCCGCACCACCGCCGGCTACCGGCTCCTTCCCGACCACGGGCTGGAGCTGCTGACCACCGCCGACACCGTGGTCGTGCCCGGCCTGCACGGCGACGCGCTGCGCGACGGGCACCTGATCGCGCCCGAGGTGGCCGGCGCGCTGTGGGCGGCGTACGAGCGGGGAGCGCGGATCCTGTCGATCTGCACCGGCGCCTTCGTCCTGGCCGCCGCCGGGCTGCTCGACGGCCGGCGGGCCACCACCCACTGGGCGTACGCCGACCGCTTCCGCCGCCTGCACCCCTCCGTGGACCTCGACCCGGACGTGCTGTTCATCCCCGACGACCGGGTGCTCACCTCGGCCGGGGTCGCCGCCGGCATCGACCTCTGCCTGCACGTGATCCGCACCGACCACGGCAGCGAGATCGCCAACCGGGCCGCCCGGCGCTGCGTGATGCCGCCGTGGCGGGAGGGCGGTCAGGCGCAGTACATCGAGCGCCCGGTGCCGAAGGCCGCCGACACCAGCACCGCCGGGGCGCGGGAGTGGGCCCGGCAGCGGCTGCACGAGCCGGTGGGTCTGCGGGACCTGGCCGAGCAGGCGCGGATGAGCGTCCGCACCTTCACCCGGCGGTTCCGGGCGGAGACCGGGCTCAGCCCGGCGCAGTGGCTGCTCCAGCAGCGCACCGACCACGCCCGCCTCCTCCTGGAGACCACCGACCTCGGCGTCGACCAGGTCGCCCGCCGCTGTGGCTTCGGCACCGCCGCCGCCCTGCGCCAGCAACTCCACCAGCGTGTGGGCGTCGCCCCGTCCACGTACCGGCGAACGTTCCGCCGCGCCCCGAACCCGGCACACACCGGTCGGTGACGGCTCAGCGGCACCAGGACCGCGTATCGTACCGCTGGGCCGTCACCGATCGGCGCGGCGGTTACGGGGTGTGGAGTGTGCGGAGCTGGGCCAGGTGTTTGGGCAGGTGGACGCGAGTGTGCAGGTCGAGGACCCGCCCCCAGGGCAGGGGTCCGTCGACGACCAGGTCGAAGCCTTCGCGCAGGTGGGTCTCCACCGGGGTGTCGGCCGCCGGGCCGAGCCGCTCGACCAGCGTCACCAGTTTCTGGCTGGTGGCCCGCAGCAGGGTGGCCAGGCCGTCCAGGCCGCCGCACTCGGCGGCCAGGGCGTCGAGTTCCGGCCGGTGCACGCCCGCGAGGTCGTAGTAGGCGAAGGGGGCCCCGGCGAGCACCGCCTCGGTCGCCTCGCTCATCAGCTCGTCGTTGGCCGCGAGGTGCGCCACGATCTGCTCCGCGCCGAGCATCCCGGCCGGCGGATCCCCGAACCCTCCGCCGTCGACCTCCGCGAGCACGTCGGAGTACGCCCGCCGCAACGCCCCGCTGTCCATGCCTTCCAGTCAACCCCGGTACCCGCGCGCCGCTCCCGCGTTCGACGGTCGCGGTCACCCGGACGTGTGGTGACCGCCGGAACCGTGCGCGCCGGAGCGACCGGGCCACGAACGACCACGCCCCGGCTGCGCTCGACGACCACGGCCTGCTGCTGTCGAGCTGCCCCACGTGTGAGACCACGGTGCGGCGCCGGCGCGGACTCACTCGTGGGGCAGCTCGACAGGGGCCGACCAGCCGCACGGTGTCAGCGGCGGCGGGTGTGGCGGGAGCGGAGGTAGTCGGAGACGACGAACTCGCCGAGGTCGTCGAGGTCGGGGGTGAACACCCGGCCCTTCGAGCGACGGGCCACCGCGTCGACGAAGCGGCGCAGGCCGGGATCGTCACCGAGCATGAACAGGTTGAGCGTGGCGCCGTACCGGGCCAGCCGGTCCACCTCGCGGACGGTGGCCTCGATGGTCTCCGGCAGCGGCGGCCAGTGGAACAGCGCCTCCCCGTCGTCCGGGTCCAGGTGTGCGGTCGGCTCGCCGTCGGTGACCACGAGCACGACCGGCTCGGAGTCCGGGTGGCGTCGCAGGTGCCGGCCGGCCAGCCGCAACGCGTGCTGGAGGTTGGTGCCCTGCTGCAGGTCCGGCTCGACCGCCGCCAGCTCCTGCTGGGTCAGTGGCAGCGCCTCGCGGCCGAAGCCGACGATCTGGAGCGCGTCCTGCGGGAACCGGGTCGCCATCAGGTGTGACAGCGCCAGCGCCGTCTGCTTCATCGGACCCCAACGGCCCTGCGAGATCATCGAGTACGACAGGTCGACGCAGAGCGCCACCGCCGCCGACGCCCGGCGCTCGGTCTCCACCACCTCGAAGTCCTCGACGGCCAGCTGCACCGGCACGCCCGACCCGGCCCGGCTGACCGCCCGGGTGAGCGTGCGCACCACGTCCAGCGGCTGCTCGTCGCCGTACTCCCAGGGGCGGGAGCCCCCGCTGACCTCGCCGGCCGCGCCCGCCGAGCGCAGGTCGTGCTGGCCGCGCGGCCCGGCGGTCAGGTCGGCGAAGACCCGTCGCAGGGCGGTGCCGCCGAGGCGGCGCAGCGCCTTCGGGCTCAGGGTCAGGCCGTCGGAGTCGCGGCTCACCCATCCCTGCCGGCGCAGTTCCTGCTCCAGCTCACGCAGCCGGCGTACGTCGTCGGCGGCGTCCCGGCCCAGCGTCCGGGACACCGCGTCCACGTCGATGTCGTCCAACGTGGCGCCCGGGTGCTCCTGGTCGAGGGAGTCCAACAGGTCGTCCAGCTCACCGATCTCGCCGAGCGCGCCGGCCGCGTCGGCGTACCCGAGCGGTTCCTCGCCCCGGACCCGTTCGCCCCGGCCCCAGCGCAGGTCGGGCCGCAGCGCCCGCAGGTTGCCGTCCAGGGCCGCCAGCTCGTCGGCGAGCCGGTCGCCGAGGGACTGACGCATCAGCCCGGCCAGCTCCTCCCGCTGCCGGTCGGACAGCGACCGCATCAGCCGCTCGCCGGCGGCCGAGCGTCGGGCCAGCACGTCGACCAGCTCGTCGACGTCCTTCGGCTGCTCCGGGAAGAACTCGCCGTGCCGGCGCATGAACTCGGCGAACGCGTCGGTGGTGTCCTCCGCGCGGGCGTGCCGGGCGAGGAGGTCGTTCAGGTCGTGCATCATCTCGCCGAGCCGACGCTGGACCTCCGGGTCGCCGGCCGCCCGCGCCGCGTCGCGCAGGCCGGCGAAGCGCTGGCCGAGCACCTCGTCGCGCAGCCCGTCGAGGATGCGCTGGTACGTCTGCCGGGCCTCGTCGCTGGCCCACTCGTACCCGGACAGTTCCTCCACCGCGCGGGCCGTCGAGCGGGGCAGGTTGTCCAGCACCGCCTCGGAGAACCGCGCGCTCTCGTCGTCACGCCCGCGCAGCGCGTCGCGTTCGGCGGCGAGGGCCTGGTCGAGCAGTGCGCGGGCACGGGTCACCGCCCCGTCCAGGTCACCGCGGCGCAGTGTCTCCCGGCGCAGCCGCCGGGCCCGCGCGGCGAGGTCGTCGAGACCAGCGCGCCCCTGCGGGCCACGGCGCAGGAGGTTGCGCAGCGCCTCCCGGAGACTCCCGCCGGCCAGCACCTCGGAACCGACCGCGTCCACCGCCGCCCGCACGTCGTACGGGGGTGCCAGCGGGTCGGGACCACCGTGCCACTGGCCGTACCGGAACCGGTTGCCGGCCACGTCAGGACCGGTCGCCGTAGCGGGTCCGGCCGGAGTCGGTGACGTCCTTGCCGAGGCGTCGGGTCAGGTGCAGACCCTCCAGGACGAACTCGACACCGGCGGCGGCCTGCTCCGGGCTGGGGGCGTCGCCGAGGCCGAGCCGGTCCAGCACCTTGGCCAGGCCCGGCACGGTGCCCACCTGCCCCAGCAGCTCGGCGGAGCCGACCAGCTCGCCGGTCTCGATCGCCTTCCCGTCCTCGACCAGCGCGGTGAAGCCGGAGAGGTCCAGGCCGGCGAGCCGGGCGCGGAAGGTCTCGGCGGTCGCGGTACGCAGCAGGTGGCCGAGGATCTCCACCTCCCGCCCCTCCTCACCGCTCTCGAACTCCACCTTCCCGCGCAGGGTGCTGGTCACGGACACCGCGTCGCCCACCCGTGCCACGGCCGCCTCGGAGCCGGCGGCGAGCAGGCCCGAGCGGCGCAGCGCGGCGGCGGCGACCGTCTCGGCGGCGGCGATGGCGAACCGGGCGGAGACACCGGAGCGCGGGTCCACCGAGGGCGACTCGCGCACGGCGCGGGCGAACCGGGCGAGGACCTCCAGCACGTGGCCCGGCACCTCGGCCACCAGGTCGGCCTCCTGGCGGATCAGGTCCAGCTCCAGCTCCAGGTCGAGCGGGTAGTGGGTGCGGACCTCGGCGCCGAAGCGGTCCTTGAGCGGGGTGATGATCCGGCCCCGGTTGGTGTAGTCGTCCGGGTTGGCACTGGCCACCAGGAACAGGTCCAGCGGCAGCCGCAGCTGGTAGCCGCGGACCTGGATGTCCCGCTCCTCCAGCACGTTGAGCAGCGCCACCTGGATCCGCTCGGCCAGGTCGGGCAGCTCGTTGACGGCGAAGATGCCCCGGTTGGTGCGCGGGACCAGACCGAAGTGGATGGTCTCGGGGTCGCCGAGGGTGCGGCCCTGGGCGATGCGGATCGGGTCGACGTCGCCGATCAGGTCACCGACGCTGGTGTCCGGGGTGGCGAGCTTCTCGCCGTAGCGCATGGAGCGGTGCAGCCAGGCCACCGGCAGGTCGTCGGCGGCCTCGGTGACCAGCGCGCGGGAGGCCGGGGTGAGGGGGTGCAGCGGGTGCTCGTTGAGCACCGAGCCGGCGATGACCGGCGTCCACTCGTCGAGGAGCCCGGCCAGGGAGCGGATCAGCCGGGTCTTGCCCTGCCCCCGCTCGCCGAGCAGCACCATGTCGTGGCCGGCGAGCAGCGCCCGCTCGACCTCGGGCAGCACCGTGTCGTCATAGCCGACGATGCCGGGGAAACGGTCGGCGCCGGAACGCATCCGGGCCAGGAGGTTGTCGCGGAGTTCCTGCTTGACGGTGCGGTACCGGTGACCGGCCGCGCGCAGCGCGCCGAGCGTGGCGGGCAGGTCGGCCGGGGGGACCGGGGTAACCGGGGTAGGCGCAGTCACCCGCCCAACGCTAGCTCACCGGATCGGCGTCGACCGGTGCGTAGGGCAGGTCCGGGGCGGCGCTACGGTGACACCCGTTACGGAAGGGGGACCCGTGGAGCAGACCCTGTCGGTCGAGCGGGAGCCGTGGGACTCGGTCGACGCCGCCCGGTTGCGGGCCGCGCAGCGGGCCGAACTGGACGCCCGCTACGGCAACGGCGACCACGAGCCGGGCGCGCCGCCGACCGCCGAGAGCGTCACCGTCTTCCTGGTCGCCCGCGACGCCGCGGGGGTCGCCCTGGGCTGCGGCGGGTTGCGGTTCCTGGACGCCGGCTCCGCCGAGATCAAGAGGATGTACGTCGACCCGCCCGCCCGGGGCACCGGCGTGGCGACGGCGATCCTGCGGGCGCTGGAGGACGCCGCCCGGGAGGCCGGAATCCGCACCCTGCTGCTGGAGACCGGTACCGCCCAGCCCGAGGCCATGCGCTTCTACGAGCGGGAGGGCTACCGGCGGATCGAGAACTTCGGGCCGTACCGGGGTGAACCACTGTCCGTCTGCTACGCCCGCGACCTGCCCTGAACGCCGGGTGGCCCGGTCCCGCCCCGTGCCGGGACCGGGCCACTTGGGGATCAACCCCTCCGGCAGTGGCGGCAGGCGCCACGGCGACGCAGGTGGTACGCGTACGTGGCCGCGCCCAGCGCCACGCCCCAGAGCGGGAAGAGCAGCAGCGGCCCCCAGGCCACCGGGCCGCCGCCCAGGTCCACGAAGCTCGCGCTGCTCAGCGCGCTCAGGCCGGTCGCGGTGACGGCGAGCGTCACCACGGTCGCCGGGACGACGGCGAGCCGCACCGGCACCCGCCGGCCGGCCAGTACCGGGGTCCACCGGGGGAACCGCTCACCCCAGCGCGACACCAGACCCAGCGTGAGGACCGCGCCCACCGTGGCGAACGCACCCAGCCCGGCCCCCGCCCAGACCGCGTCGGTCTCCCGCATCTCGGTGAGGAAGTCGGGGTCGATGCCGAGCGGGATACCGGCCGCCCAGGCGAAGCGGGTCAGCGCGTACCCGAACGGGACGACGGCGGCGATCCCGGCGGCCCACCGGCCCCAGCGGGCGGCGGCGGCCGGGGTGGTCCAGCCCCGGCCGGTGCCGTCCCGGCCGCACGCCGCGCAGGCACCGGCGGTACGCCGCTGCCAGACCAGCACCGCTCCGGCCAGCAGCACACCGCCCACCATCGACGCGGTCCGGGCGGCCAGTGGCCAGGTGAAGACGTCGGCGTAGTCGACCGGGGGCCAGCCGAACGGGGCACCGAGCAGCAGCATCGGGGCGTAGCCGAGGATGACCAGCACCTGCATGCCGGGCACGACGACGGCGAGCGCGAAGGCGACCGCCCAGCCGTAGCCGAGCAGCAGCGCCCGGACCGGGCGTGCGGGTCGGGTCGCGGGAGCGGTCAGGGCCAGCGCCACCACCGCGGCCACCAGCAGCATCCCGGCGAACAGGGGCGGCCCGAGGTCGGCCGGCAGGAAACGCAGCAGGCTCGACTCCCGGTTCGGGTCGTCGGCGCCGAACGGGTATCCGGTGTCGGTGGCGGTGGCGATCAGGGCGAGCACGCCCCACAGGCCGAGCCAGCCGGCGGCGAGCGGGGCGAGCCGGTCGGGCCGGCGGGCCGTGTCGTGGTGTCGGTGCGGAGCGGTCGTCGTCATGCTTCCCAGCCTCGGCCGGTACGCCCCGGAAACCCTCCCGGAGGACGGGGAACCGGCTCCCCCGCCCGGGGGAACCCGTCAACCGGTGGGGGTGACGAAGCCCGACTCGTACGCGGCGATCACCGCCTGGGTGCGGTCGCGGACCCCCAGCTTGGCGAGCACGTTGCCGACGTGCGTCTTCACCGTCTCCACCCCGACCACCAGTTCGGCGGCGATCTCCGGATTCGACAGGCCGGTGGTCATCAGGCGCAGCACCTCGGCCTCCCGCTCGGTGAGCCGGGCGGCCGACAACCGGTCGGCGCCCCGCCCCCCGTACGCCCCGGCGAGCCGCCGGATGGCCGCCGGGAAGAGCAGCGACTCGCCCCGGGCGACCACCCGTACCGCCTCCACGACCTCGGCCGGCCGGGCCCGCTTCAGCAGGAAGCCGCTGGCCCCGGCACGCAGCGCGTCGTAGACGTACTCGTCGTTGGCGAAGGTGGTCACCACCAGCACGCGGGGCGGGTCGGTGGACGCGGCGAGCAGCCGCCGGGTGGCCTGGATGCCGTCGATCCGGGGCATCCGCACGTCCATCAGCACCACGTGGGGGCGGAGCCGGGCGACCAGCGGCAGCACCGCCGACCCGTCTCCGGCCTCGCCGACCACGTGCAGGTCGGGCTGGGCGTCGAGGATGGCCCGCAGGCCGATGCGGACCAGCTCGTCGTCGTCGACGATCAGCACCCCGGTCACCGGGCCCCCGTCGGTCACCGCGATCCCGCCATCGGCAGGCGGACCCGCATCCGCCAGCGGCCGGCGTCCGGACCGGCGGTGAGGCGGCCGCCGAGCAGGAGGACCCGCTCGCGGATCCCGTCCAACCCCCGGCCGCCGCGCCCCGGACTCGACCGGCGTCTCGGTGCGAGGGCGTTGACCAGCTCCAGGTCCAGGGTGTCCGGGCCGACGTCGAGGCGCAGCGTCACCGGGCCCCGGCCGTACCGGGCGGCGTTCGTCAGTCCCTCCTGGAGGATCCGGTAGCCCTCGCGGGAGACCGCCGCCGGCACGTCGGCCGGGTCGCCGGTGCGCCGGCAGTCGATCCGCAGCCCGGTCGCGCGGGTGTCGGTGACGAGCCGGTCCAGGTCGGCGAGCGTACGCTGCGGAGCCGCCGCCGTGCCGCCACCGGAGTCCCGCAGCAGCCCCAGCACGTGGTCGAGGTCGTCCATGGCGGCCCGCCCGGTCTCCTCGATCGCGGTGAGCGCCCGCCGGACGAACTCCGGATCGCGGTCCAGGACCTGTCGGGCGGCCCCCGCCTGGAGGGTCGCCACGGTCAGCGCGTGCCCGACGGAGTCGTGCAGATCCCGGGCCAGCCGGTTGCGCTCGGCGAGGCCGGCGGCGCGTGCCTCCAGGGCGGCGATCCGTTCCGCCTGCGCGGGACCGAGCAGCACCGGTGCCATCGACACGGCCAGCGCGCCGAGCCCGGCCACCGCGTACCCGAGCCCGACCAGCAGCACCACTCCGGTGGCGGTGACCCAGCGGGTGTCCCATCCGCTCAGCGGCCCGAACTGCTCCCGCCCCACGAACTCGTCGCCGATCCCGAACTGCTGGGCGATGAACGCCACGGCCATCGGCAGGGCGCTGAACAACGCGGTCATCACCAGCCCGCCCACGGCGAGGTGGGTGGCGATCCAGAGCGCGGACCGCAGCCGGGTCTCCCGGTCGGGGCGGTGCCCGGGGGTCGGGTCGGGCAGGTCGACGCCGAGCAACGCCCGGACGGCGGCGATCTCCAGCGCGCGGCTGCCGTCGAGGAAGACCGGCACCAGCGCGATGGCCGCCGCGATCACCAGCAGGCCGATCGCCAGCGCCCGCGGGACGTCCGGATCGGTCAGCAGCTGGGCGAAGGTCACCGCCAGCAGCGCGTAGGGCAGCACGAGCACGCCGCCGAGCAGCAGGAACACGCCTCGTCGCCAGGTGCTGCCGGCCACCAGCGGGACGAGGACCGCGCGGGGGTTCACCCGCCCATTCTCCCGCCGCCCGCCCGTTCCCGACTCCCCCGCGCCGGGGAGGTCAGGGCGACCCGACTCACCGTCCGGTGCGGGCCCGCAGCAGGCGCGGCATCGCGGCCAGCCCGGTGACCGGACGGAACTCGCGGGCCGCGCGGGCCAGCGCGTCGTACTCGTCATCGGCCAGGTCGATCTCGGCGGAGGCGGCGTTGCGTTCCATCTGCTCCACGCTGGACGCACCGGGGATGGCCACCACGTTGGGGTGCCGCAGCACGTACGCCAGGGCGATCTGGCTGGGCGTCGCGTCGTGCGCGTCGGCGACCTGGCGCAGGCTCTCGATGAGGGTGGCACCCCGCTCCAGGTTCTCCGGCAGGAAGTACGGGTTGGCCCGGCGCACGGCCCCGCTCGGCGGGTTCTTCGCGTCGTACCGGCCGGAGAGGAATCCCTGCGCCAGCGGGCTGTACGCGATGACCACCCGGCCGGCCTGCCGCGCGTACGGGAGCAGGTCGTGCTCCGGTCCGCGGTCGACCATGCTGTGCCGGACCTGGTTGCTGAGCACCCGCCGACCCAGGGCGGCCTCGGCGACCTGCCAGCGCCGCAGGCTGTAGTTGCTCACGCCCACCTCGCCGACCAGCCCGACGTCCTGCAACGCCCGCATGCCGCGCATGGTGGTGTGGTCGGCGACCAGCGGGTTGGGCTGGTGCACCTGGTAGAGGTCGATGCTGGTGACGCCGAGCCGGGCGGCCGAGGCCACGGCCCGCTGCTCCACCACCGGGGCGACCGGCAGGATCGGGAAGACCTTGCTGGCGACCACGACCTTCGCCCGCTCGTCGCCCAGCGCCGCGCCGAGGATCCGCTCGCTGCGGCCGAAGCCGTACACCTCGGCGGTGTCGAAGAGGGTGACACCGAGGTCGACGGCCCGGCGGACGATCTCGGCGGCGCGGCGCTCGTAGTCGGGGCCGTAGCCCCACTCCCGGGACCCGAACTGCCAGGTGCCGAGGCCGATCTTGGACAGGGGCTTTGGCGTGTCGAGCTGCACGTAACGCATGCCGTGAACCTACCCGCCGGGCGGGGATAGGGTCGTGATCATGACCTACCTCGCCGCTGATGAGCGATACGACAGCATGACCTACCGGCGCAGCGGCCGCAGCGGCCTGCGGCTGCCCGCGATCTCGCTCGGCCTGTGGCACAACTTCGGCCCGGACCGCCCGTACGAGCGGCAGCGCGACATCGTCCGCCGCGCCTTCGACCTCGGGGTGACCCACTTCGACCTGGCGAACAACTACGGCCCGCCGCCGGGCAGCGCCGAGGAGAACTTCGGTCGGATGCTGGCCACCGACCTGAAGCCGTACCGGGACGAGCTGGTCATCTCCAGCAAGGCGGGCTATCTCATGTGGCCCGGCCCGTACGGCGAGTGGGGCTCCCGCAAGTACCTCGTCTCGTCCCTGGACCAGTCGCTGCGCCGCCTCGGCCTGGAGTACGTCGACATCTTCTACTCCCACCGGTTCGACCCGGACACCCCACTGGAGGAGACGATGAGCGCGCTCGACGCCATCGTCCGCTCCGGCAAGGCGCTCTACGTCGGCATCTCGAACTACGACTCCGAGCAGACCGAGCGGGCCGCCGCGATCCTGCGGGACCTGGGTACGCCGCTGCTGATCAACCAGCCGTCGTACTCGATGCTCAACCGGTGGACCGAGGACGACGGCCTGCTCGACACGCTGGAGCGGGTGGGTGCCGGCTGCATCGCGTACAGCCCCTTGGCCCAGGGCCTGCTGACCGACCGCTACCTCGCCGGCATCCCGGAGGACTCCCGGGTCCGCACCAGCGTCTTCCTCAACGAGAGCGACCTCGACGAGAAGAGGATGGCCGCCATCCGGGCGCTGGGCGACATCGCCGCCCGCCGCGGCCAGTCCCTGGCCCAGCTCGCGCTCGCGTGGGCACTGCGCGACCCGCGGATGACCAGCCTGATCATCGGGGCGAGCAGCGTCAGCCAGTTGGAGACGAACATCGCCGCCGTGGACAACCTCGACTTCACCGCCGACGAACTGGCCGAGATCGAGCGTCACCTGAGCTGAGCGCACCACCCGGGCCGGTCGTCACCACTCCCGGCGGCGGCCGGCCCGGTGGTTGCGTCCCGCCGTCACCGGTCGCCGTAGTGGTACCGGCAAGCGATGATCTCGACGTCGTCCTTGCTGACCCGGTACACCAGTCGGTGCTCGCGGTCGATCCGTCGCGACCAGAACCCCGACAGCTCGCCACGGAGCGGCTCCGGTTTGCCGATGCCCTCGTAGCCGTTCCGCATCACGTCAGCGAGCAGGTCATTGATCCGCCTGACCAGCTTGCGGTCCGTGTGACTCAGGTACTGCTCCCACGCTGTCGCGGTGAAGATCAGCCTCACGCCACATCCCGCACGCTCGCCGGGTCGACGAGGTCCCGCTCGGCGCTTCGGCCGCTGTCCAGTTCCTCGATCGACCGGCGCAGCGCGCCGGCGTTGGCCGGGTTGCGGAGCAGGTACTCCGTCTCCTTCATCGACTCGTACTCGGCCAGCGGCACGATCACGACCGGCTCGTGGCCCGAGCGAGTCACCACGACCTCCTCCGCGTCGTTGACGACGCTGTCGAGCTCGGCCGCCAGATTTTTCCTCAGATGGCTGAAGTTCACGGTACGCACGAGTCGCCTCCGGGGCACGCTGCGATGTACAGGAAAGCGTACACCCGAGCATGCGCGGACCGGGGCCGGTCGTCACCACTGCCGGCGGCGGCCGGCCCGGTGGTTGCGTACCTCACAGGGAGGCCCGGCCGGCGCGGCGGGCCGGCGTCGCGCGCGGGCCGCGACCACGACGGCGAGCAGCAGGGTGACCGCCGCCGCGCCACCGCCACCCACCAACCGCCAGTGGCCGCCGCCGAGGTCGGTCACCGCCGCAACCGGCACGCCGGGCTCGGCGACGGTCCCGAAACCCGATTCGGTACGCGGGCCGTCGGCCACCCCGCCGGAGGCGGCTACCGGGGTGGGTCCGTCCGCCGCCCCCTCCAGGCGCAGGACGACCTCGGAGCAGGAGTAGTAGGTGTCCCGGGAGTCGGAGTTCTGCCACACGGTGTAGATCAGGTGCCGGCCGGAGCGGTCCGGCAGCCGCCCGCGCACCTGGTAAGCGCCGTCGCGCAGCGGCGGGTCGGTCGCCCGCAAGAACGGCACGGTCTCCAGGTCGGCCCAGGTGAGCCGGCGGGCCGGATCGTACGAGTCGCGGGTGACGTAGAGCCGGAAGGTCCCCTTGTGCGGGATCGTCGCCCGGTAGCGGAAGGTGAACGCCGCGCCGGCCGTCAACTCGGTGGCCGGCCAGTCCGACCGGGCCAGGTCCAGTCCCTGGTACGCGGACAGCCCACCGCTGCACAGCTCCCCGTCCGGGATCCGTTCCCGGTCCCGCCCGTCGACGCCGAACACCCGGATGTTGTCCCACTCGCGCAGCGCCGCCCCGGCGTCGACGGCAGCCTGGCAGGCCGGGGTGCTCGCCTGTCCACCCTCCGGTCCACAGGCGGCGGCCCTACTCATCGGGCTGGTGGGGGCACCGTGGGCGGAGGCGGGTGTACCGGTCATCGGCACGGCCGCCACGGCGACCAGCCCGGCGGCGACGACTCGGCGGACGGGCATGGCATCGACCTCCCGCACACTGGTACGGACGCGAACGGTCAAGGGTTCGATTCAACGCCGCCACAGCGGTTCTGGTCCTGGCGGGAGAAGGCCCCGGTCACGCGAGCAACTGGCGGCGTAGAACATTTGGTTCTACAATTTGGTCCATGGAACGCATCGGTGTCCGGGAGCTGAACCAGAACACGAGCCAGGTGTTGGCTCGGGTGAGCGGCGGCGAGACCGTCGAGATCACCGATCGTGGGCGCCCGATCGCCCGACTTGTGCCGGTAGGGGACGACACGTCGATGCTGGCCAAGCTGGTAGCTGCGGGGCGGGCCGCCGCCCCGACTGGCGGTGGCCCTGTTCCGCTACCGCCGAAGCTCGGTGACGAGGACGTGGACGTGGCCGCCGCGCTCGCCGCGACGCGTGACGAGGAGCGCTGGTGATCTACCTCGATTCCGCCGCTGTCGTCAAGCTGGTTCGGCAGGAGGCATGCAGTGCTGACCTCGTCTCCTGGCTCAATACCCACGGCGATGTGCCGCTGGTCTCCTCCGCTCTCGTCGAGGTGGAAGTGCCCAGAGCGTTGCGCCGATCAGCTCCGCAAGCATTGATCGGAGTGCCGGCGGCCGTCGGACGGCTCTTCCGACTCGAGATCGACGGTACGATCCGCGCGACTGCGGCAGCGTTCGCCGAGCCGACGCTACGCAGCCTCGACGCCATCCACCTCGCCACCGCCCAGGTTCTGACCAACGAGTCCGGAACGGCGCTCACCGCCTTCGTGACCTACGACCGGCGACTGCTCGAATCCGCCAAGGCCGCAGGACTGCCCGTAGCAAGTCCCGGTCAGAACTGACCCTCCCTCGCCAGGAACGACGAAGGGCGTCCGTCATGTCTGACGAACGCCCTGGTCGAAAGGGTGGAGCCGAGGGGACTCGAACCCCTGACCCCCACACTGCCAGTGTGGTGCGCTACCAGCTGCGCCACGGCCCCTTACCTCGCCCGGTCGCCCGGGCACGGGAAGAACTATACACACGCCGTCCGGCATGGTCATCTCGCGGGGGTGCCCCCGGAGCGGGTCAGTTGAGGGCCACGTCGGAGGGGAAGTGCGCCACCGCGGCCATCATCCCGCCCTGCCGGCGGAGCACCATCGGCCACAGGTCGTCGGGCCGGTCGACGAAGGCGTCACCGGGCAGGGCGTCCAGTACGAACCAGGAGCCGTCCTCGATCTCCTGCTCGACCTGACCCGCGCCCCAGCCGGAGTAACCGGCGAAGACCCGGATGGCCCCCAGGTTCTCCCGCAGCCGCTCCGGGTCGCCCGACAGGTCCAGCGTGCCGACGGCCCCGGAGACCTGGTGGAAGCCCTTGACGCGCTGCAGCGGGTGCCGCATCCGGGCCAGGCAGATCGCCGAGTCCGGCTGCACCGGGCCGCCCTCGAACAGGACCGCCGGGTGCCGGGCCAGCTCGCTCCAGTCGCCCAGCACGTCCGCGACGGGGACCTCGGTGGCGCGGTTGAGAACCACCCCGAGAGCCCCGCCGGGCTCGTGCGCGACCAGCAGCACCACCGTACGGTCGAAGTTCGGGTCCTTCAGCGCCGGAGTCGCGACCAGGAGCCGCCCGGTCATCGAATCCATCGCCCGTCCGCCGATCGCCTGCCCCTCTCCCTGCATGCCGGACACCGTCAGACCGGCCCCACCGGGACGCGCCGGGGCGCCGGTGCCGTCCATGCTGTCAACGCCATGCCTGGCACCATAGCCTGCACCTGCGCCCGTGGCTAAGGTCTGACCGTCGGGTGATCGACAGGAACAGGGAGGACCACGTGAGTCCAACGGCGGAACTGGCGGTGATCGGCGGATCGGGCCTCTACGCCCTCCTCGACGGCGCCACCGAGCACGAGGTGGAGACGCCGTACGGGCCACCCTCCGACGCCGTCACGATCGCCGAGATCGGTGGGCGTCGGGTGGCGTTCCTGCCCCGGCACGGCCGCGACCACCGGCACCCGCCGCACCTGATCCCGTACCGGGCCAACCTGTGGGCGCTGCGGTCCCTCGGCGTACGCCAGGTGCTCGCGCCGTGCGCGGTCGGCGGCCTGCGCCCCGAGCTGGGCCCGGGAACGTTCGTGGTGCCCGACCAACTCGTCGACCGCACCAGCGGCCGGGCCCAGACCTACTACGACCGGGGCGCGGTGCACGTGTCCTTCGCCGACCCGTACTGTCCGGTCGGTCGCCGTACCCTGCTCGACGCCGCGGCCCGGCGCAACGTCCCGGCGGTCGACGGCGGCACGGTCGTGGTGGTGGAGGGCCCGCGCTTCTCCACCCGCGCCGAGTCGCGCTGGTTCGCCTCGATCGGCGGCACGGTGGTCAACATGACCGGGCACCCGGAGGCCGTGCTGGCCCGGGAGCTCGCCCTCTGCTACTCCTCCATCGCCCTGGTGACCGACCACGACGCCGGTGTGGCCGGTGGTGGTTCGGTGACGCAGGAGGAGGTGTTCCGGGTCTTCGGGGAGAACACCGACCGGCTGCGCGGCCTGCTGCTGGAGGCCGTGCCCGCGCTGCCCGCCGAACGCGACTGCGACTGCGGGCGCGCACTGGACGGGATCAAGTTGCCCTTCGCGTTGCCCTGAGCCCGGGCCGGGGTGCGCGGAAACGCCGAGGGGGACGCCTGAGCGGCGATAACGTCGAGGGCGATGGCCACCGTCCGCGACACCACGTACGACCTGCTGCGCGCCCTGGGCATGACCACCGTCTTCGGCAACCCCGGCTCCACCGAGGAACCGTTCCTCGCCGCCTTCCCGGAGGACTTCCACTACGTGCACGCGCTGCACGAGGCGTCGGCGGTGGCGATGGCCGACGGGTACGCGCAGGTCACCGGTCGCCCCGCGCACGTGAACCTGCACACGGCGCCGGGCACCGGCAACGCCATGGGCAACCTCGTCACCGCCTGGCACAACCGCGCGCCGCTGATCGTCACCGCCGGCCAGCAGACCCGGGAGATGCTGCTCATCGAGCCCCGGCTGACGAGCCGCCGGGCGACCGAGCTGCCCCAGCCGTACGTGAAGTGGAGCCACGAGCCGGCGCGCGCGCAGGACGTGCCGGCGGCGGTCATGCGGGCGTACGCCACCGCCGTGCAGCCACCGGCCGGGCCGGTCTTCCTGTCCCTGCCGCTGGACGACTGGGCGCAGCCCGCCGACCCTCCCCCGCCGGTGCGGACGGTGTCCACCCGGATCGCCCCGGATCCGTACCGGCTGGGCGAGTTCGCCGCGGTGCTGGCGGCCAGCCGGTCACCGGCGCTGGTCCTGGGGGCGTCGGTGGACCGGGCTGACGCCTGGCCGGCGGCGGTGGCCCTGGCCGAGCGGCTCGGCGCGGCGGTGTGGACCGCTCCCGCGCCGGAGCGGACGCCGTTCCCCGAGGACCACCCGTACTACCAGGGCGTGCTGCCGTACGCGATCGCGCCACTGGCCGAGAAGCTGCGCGGGCACGACGCGGTGCTGGTGGTGGGCGCGCCGGTGTTCCGCTACTACCCGCACGTCCCCGGCGACCACCTGCCCACCGGTGTACGCCTGCTGCACGTCACCGACGACCCGGAGGAGGCGGCACGGGCGCCGGTGGGCAACAGCCTGCTCGGCGACGCCGGGCTGACCATGGCGGACCTGCTCGACCTGATCCCGGCCATGGACCGTCCACCGCCACCGGCGCGGTCCGCGCCCGCACCGCCCGAGGACGGCTCGCCGCTCAGCGCGGACGCGCTCTTCGCCGCGCTGGCCCGGCACTGGCCGGCCGACGGGGTGCTGGTGCAGGAGTCACCGTCGAACCTGTCGGCGCTACGCCGTCGGCTGCCGATCACCCGGCCCGGCTCGTACTTCACCATGGCCAGCGGCGGCCTGGGCTACGGCCTGCCGGCGGCGGTCGGCATCGCGCTCGCGCAGCGCGACACGGGCCGGCACCGACCGGTGGTCGCGGTCATCGGCGACGGATCGTTCCACTACTCCGTGCAGGCCCTGTGGACGGGGGCACGGCTGGGTCTGCCGCTGGTCGTGGTGGTCCCGGTCAACCAGCAGTACGCGATCCTGAAGTCGTTCGCCGAGTTCAAGGAGACCGTCGGAGTGCCCGGCCTGGACCTGCCCGGGATGGACCTCACGGCGCTCGCCCGGGGCTACGGCTGCGCCGCCGAGGTCGTCGAGACGCCCGACCAACTCGGCGCGGCCCTGACGACGGGTCTGCGGGCGGACCGGCCGACGGTGCTGCCGGTGCCGATCCGTACCGACATCCCCGGGCTGCTCTGATTCGCCGCCGCCCGGCTTCGCGGGTCAGAACGGGGTGATCCGGAGCGGCAGGCCCGTGTTCACGTCGAGGACCGGCCGGGCGCCAAGCGGTGCGCGCAGTGTGACGGTGACCGGTTCGATCTTGAGTACGTCCAGGCAGGGGCCGGTGGACCGGGTGACCCCGCCACCCACCACCACGAGGTCGTCGCGCTCCAGCACCAGCGGGGTGATCCCGGTGTCGCAGGCCCCGACCCCCAACCGTACGGTCAGCGTCGCGCCGTCCACGGCGCGGAGGTCCTGGGCGCCGACCACCTCGGCCGGCAACGGCACGGCGGGAGCCGTGGGCTGCGGCACCGCGCCGACCGCGGTCGGCGCGACCGCGAGCCGAGCCACCCGGGCGGTCAGCTCGTTGACGGTGAACAGCCACGCCGGCACCTCGGCCTCGCCCCGACTGGTGCGGATCGGCACACTGCCCAGCTCGACGCCCGTCACGGTCAGCGGGATGCAGGCGCTCCCCGGTGTGCTGCTCATGGGAGCATCCGGCCCGCTCGGCTGGGCCGGGGGCGGCGTGGCCGGGTTCTTCGGCCGCCCGTCGCAGGTCGGCGGATCTCCCTGGCCGAGCTGCCGGTACGCCTCCTCGGCACTGGCCAGCGGCACGGTGAGGGTGCCGCCGGGGAACCGGATGGTCCCGTCCCCCGGCCGATCCGCCGGCAGCGGGATCTGGTCCCGGTACCAGCCCGCGTGAAAGGCGGTCAGGGTGTCCGGGCTGAACCCAGGATCACCGGCCAGCACGGTCGGCTCCTGGAGCGGGACGTACCCGTCGCGCCACTGGGGGCCGGGTCGCCAGCTGTCAGCGACCTCCGCGGCCCGCTGCTCGAACGCGGGCCACTGCCGATCCGTGGGCGGGGCGGCGGCCGGCTCCGAACCGGCCGGTGCGCATCCGGCGACGACCAGCAGGGACAGACTCAGCACGGCGACAACTGGGCGCATACGGGTTGGACGTCCATCGTCGCCGCCCGGTTCCGCCCGGTCGGTCCTCGCCGCGTTGCTCGATGGCGTTGCGGAGCTCCTAGCGGATCAGGCGGTGCAGACGGAGGAATGTCTCGGCGAAGCCGAGCGCCGGCCAGGTCCGCGAGGAGAGCAGGTTGGTCACCCGCCAGTCGGTGACCACACTGTCGAACCCGGTCGACACGGCCCAGTCGATGACGGCTGCGCCGAGCGCCCGTCCAGCACCGATGCCACGAGCATCCGGGAAGACCGCCGCGAACCCGAGGAACCCCGCGTGGTCCGGACGGGCCAGGCTCAGATGACCGCTCGACTGCTCCAGTGCGCAGCCGACGGCCGCGCCGATGACGCGGCCGTTCGACTCGGCCACGAAGGTGGTGTACGCGGGGTCGTCAAAGTCGGCTGCCCACTCGGCGAGGCTTTCCTCCACCGTGCCCACCCGGCCGGCGGAGAACGTCGGGGACAGTCCCTGATGCAGTGGCAACTCGACATCGAGTTGCGCGAGCACCGGGATGTCGGCCCGGGTCGCCCGGCGCACCGACAGCCCTGCCGGCGTACCCGTCCCCAGCCGCGCGGCCGGCCGGATGGCGTGCGCGTGTTGCTGGCCGAAGCCCAGGCGGAACCAGGCCCGCACCAGTCCGGCGTCGTGCGCCGGCACGACGACGTAGTGCGCCGTGCGGCCCTCGTCGACCCACCGGGTGGCGGCGACCGCGTACAGGTCGCGCATCACCTCGGCGTCGGTGACCGCGAGCCCGGCCGCCTCCACCCAGATGTTCGGCCCCCACAGCGGTGACGGCTTCGGGGCACCGAGGACGAAGCCCACCGGGACACCGGCGCGGTACGCGACGACTCCCGAAGAGTCGGGCGTCTCGTACGCGGCGGTCAACTCCGCCAGGGCGACGGCGGGATCCTCGAACCGCGCGGACAGCAGTGGCTGGGCGACGCGGTGCCGGCGGTGCCGGTCGGCCAGCAGTGTGCCGCAAGCAGGCAGGTCGGCGGCCGCCAGCGGCCGCAGCTCCAACCGGGACATGGCCGGCACGGTACGCACCATCGGCGCGGCGGACACCCGATTTTCCTGGACGGCAAAAAGGGAGAGGGAGTGTCAGAAGACACTCCCTCTCCCTTTCCTGTGGAGGTGCCGGGAATCGAACCCGGGTCCTTCGCCGGTTTGTCAGGGCTTCTCCGAGCGCAGCTCGCTGTGCCTCTACTCGGCCCCACCAATCACGCGAGCGAGTTGGTGTGACGGGCCCAGTCGCTGATTGATCTCGCCGCACGGACCCCGCGACCGGGTCCGATTGGCCAGCCTCCTAGCTGATGCCGGCTGACTGGGACGAAGGCGTTCCCAGGCCGACAGACTTAGCTACTCGCCTCAGGCGGCGAGAGCGAAGTCAGCGCGATTGTTCTTGGCGCTTATTGGTTTCCGACGACCGATTCACGAGACGACGTCGGCTTCCTCGGCTCGCTTCCCCTGCCGCAACGTACGAAGTCGAAACCAGTCACCCCCTCGACGTGGCCACCCTGTGGGCGGCTCCGTCAAGCGTAACGCCTGCCGCAACGGGTTTCATCCCGAGGTCCCGGCCGGCGTGCCGTCCAGGACAAAGGCAGACATATCACTCAGACATGCCCTTGCCGCGCCGGCCGCTGACCCGGGCGATCTCCCGGTCGGCGTCCCGCTTGGCGAGGTCCTGCCGCTTGTCGTACGACTTCTTGCCCTTCGCCAGGGCGATCTCCACCTTCGCCCAGCCGTCGGAGAAGTAGACCTGCAACGGCACCATGGTCAGACCGCCCTCGCGGGTCTTCCCGATCAACCGGTCGATCTCCAGCCGGTTGAGCAGGAGCTTGCGGGTACGTCGGGGCTCGTGGTTGGTCCAGGTGCCCTGGGTGTACTCCGGGATGTGCATGCCGTGCAGGTAGAGCTCCCCGTTGCGCTCCTGGGCGAACGCGTCGACCAGCGACGCGCGGCCCGCGCGAAGGGACTTGACCTCGGTGCCGGTCAACGCCATCCCCGCCTCGTAGGTGTCGAGGATCGAGTAGTCGTGCCGGGCCTTCCTGTTGGAGGCGACGACCTTGCGTCCCTTTTCCCGTGGCATCGGCGCCACCCCCTCTCCTGGTCGCCTCCGGCACGGCCGCGACCGGCCGGAGAGCGGAGATCATGCTACCCGAACGACAAGAGCCGCCCGGCGTCGTTTATTCCGGACGCACCCCGTCCCGGAGCACACGGACGGCCCCCGCGCGCTCCCGGAGACCGGGGGAACGCACGGGGGCCGTCGCTTCGCGAGGGTGCTAGACCCGCAGGTAGAAGCGGAGGGTGACCCAGGCGGTGACGGCGCTGATCAGGCCACCGACGCCGGCCATCACCGGGAAGGTCAGGAACACCTCGCCCCAGGTGACCGGTGCGAAGAGTCCCTGCAGGGTGCTCAGCGCGCCGTCGAAGAGGAACTGCTTCAACCCGATCAGGGCGATGAGGCCGACAACCGATCCGATCAGGCCGGCCACCACCGCCTCCAGCACGAACGGGGCCTGGATGAACCAGTTCGACGCGCCGACCAGCTTCATGACCGCCACCTCACGCCGCTTGCTGTACGCGGCGACCTGGATGGTGTTCGCGACCAGCAGCAGGGCGGCGATCGCCATCGCGATCGCGGCGACCAGGGCGATGTTCTGCCCGGCGGTGAAGAGGTTGAAGATCTTGTCCAGTACCCGGCTCTGGTCGACGACCTGGTCCACCCCCTCGATCGTCGAGTACTGGTCCGAGACGGCCTTGTACTCCGCGGGGTTGACCAGCTTGAGCCGGTACGACTCGGGCAGCTGGTCGGCCTTGACCACGCTCAGCAGGTCGGGCGAGTCCCGGAACATCTCCTGGAAGCGCTTGTACGCCTCGTCCTTGTTGACGTAGGTGACCTCGCGGATCAGCGGGTCGCTGTCCAGCTTGGCCGCGATGTCGGTGCGCTGCTGTTCACTGACGTCCTTCTCCAGGAAGATCGAGACCTCGATCCTCTCGAAGTACAGGTCCTTCATGTCGGCGACCTTGGTGTAGATCAGACCGCTGGCGCCGAGCATGGTCAGCGAGACCGCCATCGTGATGATCATCGCGATGGTCATGGTCACGTTGCGCCACAGTCCGACCAGTACCTCGGACAGGACGTATTTCACGCGCATCGGGGATTCCTCCGGGTCTCCGGCATGAAGTGTTCGTCGTCAGGCTGCGCAGGGGTGGGAAGCCGGCTCACCCGTAGACGCCGCGGGCCTGGTCGCGCACGATGCGGCCGCTCTCGATCTCGATGACCCGGCGGCGCATCTGGTTCACGATGTTGGAGTCGTGCGTGACCATCACGACGGTCGTGCCGGTGCGGTTGATCCGGTCCAGCAGACGCATGATCTCGATCGAGGTGTCGGGGTCGAGGTTTCCCGTCGGCTCGTCCGCGAGCAGGATCAGCGGACGGTTGACGAACGCCCGGGCGACGGCCACCCGCTGCTGCTCACCACCGGAGAGCTCGTGCGGGTAGCGGTGCTCCTTGCCACCGAGTCCCACCAGCTCCAGCACCTCGGGCACGACCCGGCGGGCGACCGCCTTGGTCTTGCCGATCACCTCAAGGGCGAACGCCACGTTCTCGTACGCGGTGCGGTTCGGCAGCAG
Source organism: Micromonospora sp. NPDC049497 (assembly GCF_044465805.1). Classification (NCBI taxonomy): domain Bacteria; kingdom Bacillati; phylum Actinomycetota; class Actinomycetes; order Micromonosporales; family Micromonosporaceae; genus Micromonospora; species Micromonospora sp. NPDC049497. Next base: position 33,542 of record NZ_JBITMC010000023.1, read on the forward strand.
CCGGAAGTCCTGGAAGACGCAGCCGATCGAGCGCCGGAAGTGGGGTCGCTTCCAGGAGCGCATCGACGTGACGTCCTTGCTGTTGACGACGACACGGCCCTTGTTGGGCGTGACCTCGTGCAGCAGCAGCTTGATGATCGTGGACTTGCCGGAGCCGGATGGACCGATGAAGAAGACGAACTCGCCCTTCTCGATCGAGACGGACACGTTGTCGAGCGAAGGCCGGGACGCCTTCGGGTACGTCTTCGTCACTTGCTCAAGCTGAATCACGGGAGGTGAGTCTACGTGGTGTAACCGGGGAGCCAAGCGCCACGCCCCTCCGATGCGGGTCGCGTCATCGATTCACTGGGAAAAGAGAAGATCGATGACGCGCTCCGCCTCGGCGTCGTCACGCACTGTCGCCGGCGAGCTGCTGCTGCTTGCGCCAGCGGATCCCGGCCTCGATGAAGCTGTCCAGTTCACCGTCGAACACCGAGGACGGATTGCCCGTCTCCTGCTCGGTTCGTAGATCCTTCACCATCTGATACGGGTGCAGGACGTACGAGCGCATCTGGTCGCCCCACGAGCCGGCGGCGTCGGTCTTGAGCCCGGCCATCTTGGCCTGCTCCTCCTGCCGCTTGCGCTCCAGCAACCGGGCCTGGAGCACCCGCAGCGCGGACGCCTTGTTCTGCAGCTGGGACTTCTCGTTCTGGCAGGTGACCACGATGCCGGTCGGGATGTGGGTGAGCCGGACGGCGGAGTCGGTGGTGTTGACGCTCTGCCCACCCGGGCCGGAGGAGCGGTACACGTCGACCCGCATCTCGTTCTCGGGGATCTCGATGCTGTCGGTCTGCTCGACCACGGGCAGCACCTCGACACCGGCGAAGCTGGTCTGCCGACGGCCCTGGTTGTCGAACGGGCTGATCCGGACCAGCCGGTGGGTACCCGACTCGACGCTGAGCGTGCCGTACGCGTAGGGCACCTTGACCGCGAAGGTGGCCGACTTCAGGCCCGCCTCCTCGGCGTACGAGGTCTCGTAGACCTCGGTGGGGTAGCCGTGCCGCTCGGCCCAGCGCAGGTACATCCGCAGCAGCATCTCGGCGAAGTCCGCCGCGTCCACGCCGCCCGCGCCGGCCCGGATGGCCACCAGGGCCTCGCGGGAGTCGTACTCGCCGGAGAGCAGGGTGCGGACCTCCATCTCCTCGATGGCCTTGGTCAGCCCGGTGATCTCCGACTCGACCTCGGTCAGCACGCCCGGGTCGGACTCCGCCTCGGCGAGTTCCAGCAGCACCTGGGCGTCGTCCAGCCGGGAACGGAGGCTGCCCAGCTTGCTGATCTCGCCGTTGACGTACGACAGCTGGGAGGTGACCTCCTGTGCCTTGGCCTGGTCGTCCCACAGGTCCGGGGCGGACGCCGCCTGCTCCAGGCGGGCCTTGTCCTTCCGCAGGCGGTCGAGGTCCAGCACCGCCTCGATGTTGCGGAGGGTGGCGTCGAGGTCCTTGAGCTGTTCGGCGTAATCGGCAGCGGTCACGACAGACAAGAGTACTGCTTCACCCGACGGGGGCGGACTTCAGCCACGTCAGAGCGGCCTTGTGATAGGCGACGGCGAACTCCAGCGCGCTGGCGTCGTACGGGTCGCCTTCCTTCTTGGCGCTCTTCACCTGTTCCCGGACCCGGGCGAGCGCCTCCGTGTGGTACTCGTTCGCCGCCGCCTGGAGGTTCTTCAGCTGGCTGGCCGAGTGCAGGTTGCCGAACGCGATCCGCAGGGCGATCGGGTTGCGGATCGTGTCCCGCCCCGGGTCCTCCGCGAGCCACCGGGAGAAGGTCCGCTTCCCGGACGCGGTCAGCGCGTACGGCTGACTGGAGCGCGGCCCGGGCTTGCCCAGGCGGACGAGCCCCTTCTCGGCGAGCACCGGAAGCTCGCGGTAGACCTGACTACGGGTCATCGACCAGTACGGCGCCAGCCGTCGCTCGGCGGCGGCCATCAACTGGCCGCCTGTCATGGGACCCTCGTGGAGCAGCCCGAGCAGGGCCGCCGCCGTGGGGTTGACTCCGGAATCCGCCATGCCCCTCACGCTGCCACTTTGCCGACCCGGCGTCCAGGATTTGCCGGTTTCGCCACCCGGTAGGGGGTTCCTATGTGCACTGTCGGCGGGCGACAGTCCGGCGGGGAGCGCGGACACCGGCCCGGCGGGACCCGGAGCGGGGTCCGGTGGGAGCACCGTGGACGCGCGACGGCCCCCCGGCCGGAGCCGGGGGGCCGCCTACGGACCTCAGCCCATGTGCGGGTACGTGTGGTCGGTCGGCGGGACGAACGTCTCCTTGATCGTCCGCGGCGACATCCACCGCACCAGGTTGTGCCAGGAGCCGGCCTTGTCGTTGGTGCCGCTGGCCCGGGCGCCGCCGAACGGCTGCTGCCCGACCACCGCGCCGGTCGGCTTGTCGTTGATGTAGAAGTTGCCGGCCGCGTACCGCATCTTCTCGGCCACCGCCTCGACCACCCGGCGGTCGTTGGCGAAGATCGACCCGGTCAGCGCGTACGGTGCGATCGACTCGGCCTGGGCGACCACCTCGTCGAACCGGCCGTCGTCGAAGACGTGCACCCCGAGGATCGGGCCGAAGTACTCGGTGGTGAAGGTCTCGTGCGCGGCGTCGGTGCACTCGAACACGGTGGGCCGGACAAAGTACCCGACCGAGTCGTCGGCGGTGCCGCCGGCGATCACCCGGCAGGCGTCGTCGTCGTTGATCAGCTCCAGCGCGGCGGTGTGCCGGGAGAAGGCCTTGTCGTCGATCACCGCGCCACCGAAGTTGCCGAAGTCGGTGACGTCACCGTAGGTGAGGGCCTCCGCGGTGGCCGCCAGCCGGTCGCGCAGGCCGCCCTCCCAGAGCGACCGCGGGACGTACGCCCGGGAGGCCGCCGAGCACTTCTGCCCCTGGTACTCGAAGGCGCCCCGAATGAGGGCGGTGTGCAGGGCGTCGACGTCGGCGCTGCGGTGCGCGACCACGAAGTCCTTGCCGCCGGTCTCACCCACCAGGCGCGGGTAGCCACGGTAGCGGGAGATGTTGTCGCCGACGGTCTTCCACAGGTGCTGGAAGACCTTGGTCGAGCCGGTGAAGTGGATGCCGGCCAGGCCCGGGTCGGCGAGCACGACGTCGGAGACCTCCTCGCCCCGGCCGGTGACCATGTTGATCACACCGGGGGGCAGGCCGGCCGCCTCGAAGAGCCGCATGGTGAAGTGCGCGGCGAACTGCTGCGTCGGGCCCGGCTTCCAGACCACCGTGTTGCCCAGCAGGGCCGGCGCCGAGGGCAGGTTGCCGGCGATGGCGGTGAAGTTGAACGGGGTGACCGCGTAGACGAAGCCCTCGAGCGGGCGGTGGTCGAAGCGGTTCCACACGCCCGGGGACGACTGCGGCTGCTCCTCCAGGAGCTTCCGGGCGAAGAACACGTTGAACCGGAGGAAGTCGATGAACTCGCAGGCCGCGTCGATCTCGGCCTGGATCGCGGTCTTCGACTGGCCCAGCATCGTGGTGGCGTTCAGGGTGTCCCGCCAGGGACCGGCGAGCAGTTCGGCGGCGCGCAGGAAGATCGCCGCACGCTCCTCGAACGGCAGGGCCCGCCACATCGGCGCGGCGTCCTTGGCGGCCTTGACCGCGGCCCGGGCGTCGTCGTGGGTGGCGTGGGCGGTGACGCCGAGCACGTGGGCGTGCTTGTGCGGCTGCACCACGTCGATCGACGCGCCGCCGGCCATCCGCTGCTCGCCGGCGATGGTCATCGGCAGGTCGATGCGCTCGGCGGCCAGCTCGGTCAGCCGCCGCTGGAGTCGCTCCCGGTCGGCGCTCCCCGGCTCGTAGTTGCGTACCGGCTCGTTGCGCGGCTCGGGTACGGAGAACACGGCGTCCATCACAGGCTCCTGTGCGATCTCGACAGCGGTGGCGAAATCGGACCCGCGGGCGCCAGCCGGACGACCGGACACCGGGCACCATCCGGCCAGAGCCGGTCGCGGCGGCGGGACCTCCGGTGATTCTCCCACGCCCGGCGACCGCTTCCCGCTGGGAGGCGTGGGGCGGGTGGACGCGTACCCTGGGTGACCGGTGAACCGCCGGCCCCGCCCGGTGTCCGTCGAAGGAGAGACGATGACCAAGCAGTCCGGCAACTCCGCCGCCGCGGAGTCGGAGCGGTCGGAGCCGACGGCGGGCGTGGCACCGGAGGCGCTCGCGCCCGGGACGCCGGTGCTCGCCCTGCTGGCGCTCGGCTGGCTGGCCGCGATGCTCTGGTCGACCCGCGAGGCGATCAACTCCGCCGCCGCCGGGATCACCGCACTCAGCCTCTCCGCCTTCGCGCTGCCCGGTGTGATCTCGGCCGCGCTGGTCGCCGGTGCCGCGTTCGCGCTGTTCGGCGTGGACCTGCTGGCCCGGCGGGGAAGCGACCGCGCCACCCTGCGCTTCGTCGCCGCGATCGCCACCGGCCTGCTGGTGGCGCTCGCAGCCGCGTTCGCGGTCAACCTGACGTACGCCGACAACGCGACCACCAACGTGATCGCCGGCACCACCGCCGCGGCCGCGATCATCGGCGGAGCGGTCGCCGGGGCGCGTACCGCTCCGGTGGTCGGGTCCGTGGTGGCCGCCGCACTCGGGACCCTGGTGTTCGTCGTGGCGTTCAGCCGGGCCCGGGACCCGCTGTTCGATCTCTTCGGCGCCGGGGACACCGAGGAGTCGCTGCTCAACGCGGCCAAGTGGGTGTCCCGCACCGAGTCGCTGCTCGCCGGCCTGGTCGCCGGGCTGCTCGCGTTCGCCTACCTGACCTGGGCCCGCCGCCGGGCCACCCGCGTCGACGCCGACGCGCCCGCGTTGCGCTGGCCCGCGTACCTGCTCGCCGGCGCCGGGCCGGGCCTGCTCCTGCTGGTCGCCGAGGTCATCCTCCGCGTCGGCGGACGGGAACTGCTCGACCTGGCGAGCGCGCTCAGCGAGGCGGACGCGGTCGCGCAGACGTCGCTGGGGACCTCCCGCATCGACAACGCCATCTGGGTGCTCTTCGTCGGCGCGCTGACCGCCATGATCGCCTTCGGCCGCACACTCGGCCCCGCCCACACGGACGAGGAGCCGGCCGAGAGCGCCTGACCTCCCCCGCCCGACCGGGGCGTCAGGAGGTGGCGCCCAGCAGCAGCTCCAGTTCGGTCACGTCGTACCACTCCAGCTCGTGATCCTCGGCGCCGTCGACGGTGAACTGTGCGTCGGGATCGCCGGCCAGCGCCTCGACGACCACGTCGGCCGCCGCCGCGACGTCCTCGGCCGCGTCCCTGCCGTCGACGTGGATGGCGGCGACCGCCGTCAACGGCACGACATCGGTCACCTCGACCAGGCTGGACCCGAGCTCGCCGTCGCCCCGGCCGACCGCCGGGGCGGGCAGGTCCACCGACACCACGACCCGGCGGCGGGGCGCGGCCGGGTCGGCCCGCAACAACTGCAGGGCGTCCTGGGCGGCGCGGATGAAGGCGACGTACTCCAACTCCTCCTCGTCGCCCTCCGCGTACCACTCGCGCAGCGCGGGAGTGACCGCGTGCGCCGACGCCGCGGGCAGTCCCTCCCCGCGCAGCAGGGTCAGCATCGGGACGGTCGCCGGTACGTACACCCGGACAAGCTCGTCGGTCACCGGTCGTCTCCCCTGCTCAGTCCGCACCGGCGGCCGCCGGTCCCGGGCGCCGATCATGCCGTACGCCGTGACCGTCATACACCCCGCGCCGGCCCGGCGGAAGTTCCGTGCCGGTGTGTCCCTCTCCGGCCTCGTCGACAACCCGGGCCGAGACCTGTCCGGCGTGGGCCGTTGATGGCAAACTCAAGCAAACGATGTCAACCCGTGGGAGTTTGTCCGTGGAGCCGAGATTCCTGCTGCTCGCCGACGTGGCTGCCGAGCTCAACGTCTCGGACTCGCAGGTCTACCACATGGTGCGTAGCGGGGAACTGCCCGCGATCAAGATCGGCGGTCGGGGCCAGTGGCGCGTCGAACGTGCCCGCCTGGAGGAGTACATCGAACGGAAGTACGCGGAGACCGCCGAGTGGGTCCGCGGAAATCCGCTCAGCGACCGGGACCCCGAGTAGCCGGATCCCTCCGCACAGCCATTGACCGTCGGCTCTCCCTGGCCGAGAATGGGGGCTGATCGAAGGCAAACGTAGGTAAACGCAAGATCAGGGAGGGTCACCGGATGACCGACTCACGCCGCCCCGGACCGTCCCGCCCTGCCGTCCGGCTCCGGCCCGCGCCGTCGTCCGAACCGCCCTTCACCGACGAGGACGTGTCCCGCTGGCCCGCCCCGGAGCAGCTCGCCCTCGACGTGTTCGAAGCCGCCCGCCGGGGCGCCGGTCGACCGCCGGACCGGCGGCGACAACGGCTCGCGCCGACCCCTGCCGGTCCGGCCCGCCGCCCCGCCGGCCCCCTTCCGCCCGGTGCGCTGGTCACCGCCACACCGGAGGCGACCCGGGCCGCGCACCGCTTCGTCGGCACCTGCCTGGAGGTGCTCAACGGGTACCGCCCGCCCGGTCAGCTCCGCCCCCTTCTCGACCCGGTCCACGCCGCCGACCTGCTCCCCGAGCTGGCGCGGGCCACCGCCCGATCCGGTCCACCCCGGCGCCGCTCCACCCGTCCCGGCGTACACCTGCGCCGGTTGCGGGTCTGCGAACCGCGCCCGGCGGCCGTAGAGGTCGCCGCGGTCCTGGCCGGCACCGGCGGACGCACCTGGGCGATGGCCCTGCGCCTGGAACACCGGCGCGGCACCTGGCTCTGCACCGCCCTCCAGGTCCTCTGACGCAGGTGTACGGGAACAGCGACGAGCCGCGGCCCTCCGAGAGGACCGCGGCTCGCTCGTACCGGGTGGGGCAGCGCCCCCGAAGCCGTCAGGCCCCGCCGTTGGGGGAACCGTGGCAGCGCTTGTACTTGCGGCCCGAGCCGCACGGGCAGGGCGCGTTGCGGGACGGGCCGTTACCGGCCTCGGCCTGCCCCGGGTTCGGGCGACGGGACGCGTTGGACGCGATCCCGGGCCCCCGCAGACCGGCCGCCGGACGCTGCGGCGCGGCGGGAGCCGTGCGGCCCGGTGCCGCCGGGGCGGCCGGGACGGGACGGCCCACACCGAGCGCCGGGGCGGACTCGTCCTGACGCTCCAGGGCCACCGCACCCGCGCCGGCCTCGCCGTCGATGGTCGGCGCAGAGTACTGCAAGCCCTGCGGCTGCGGCGCCCGGTCGAGGCCCTTGGCCCGGATCTCGACCGGCTTGTCGAGGAGCGTGACCTGCTCGGCCTCCGGCTCCGGCTCCTGGACCTGCACCTCCAGGTTGTAGAGGAAGCCGACCGTCTCCTCCTTGATGCCGTCCATCATGGTGGCGAACATGTCGAAGCCCTCGCGCTGGTACTCGACCACCGGGTCGCGCTGCGCGTACGCCCGCAGGCTGATGCCCTCCTGCAGGTAGTCCATCTCGTAGAGGTGCTCGCGCCACTTCCGGTCGATCACCTGGAGCAGGACCATCCGCTCCAGCTGCCGGGTGCCCTCCTCGCCGAGCTGCTCCTCACGGCGGTCGTACGCGGCGTGCGCGTCCTCCCTCAGGCGGGAGAGCAGGAAGTCGGCGTCGATGCCGCTACGCGAGCCACCGGCCTCCTCCTCCATCTCCTCGATGGTGATGCCGACCGGGTAGAGCTGCTTGAGGCTGGTCCAGAGCTGCTCCAGGTCCCAGTCCTCGGCGTACCCGTCCGAGGTGGCGCCCTGGACGTACGCGCCGACCACGTCGTCGATCATGTTGCGGACCTGGTCCGACAGGTCCTCGCCGTTGAGCACCCGCAGCCGCTCGGCGTAGATCACCTGGCGCTGCTTGTTCATGACCTCGTCGTACTTGAGGACGTTCTTCCGGATCTCGGCGTTCTGGCCCTCGATCTGGGCCTGCGCGCTCTTGATCTGCTTGGTGACCATCTTCGACTCGATGGGCACGTCCTCCGGGATGTTGAAGCGCTCCATGACCGCCTCGACCGCCCCGGAGCGGAAGCGCTTCATCAGCTCGTCCTGCAGCGAGAGGTAGAACCGGGACTCACCCGGGTCACCCTGCCGGCCGGAGCGACCCCGCAGCTGGTTGTCGATGCGGCGCGACTCGTGCCGCTCGGTGCCCAGCACGTAGAGGCCGCCGGCGGTGGCCACCTCATCCGCCTCGGCGTCGCAGGCCTGCTTCCACTGGGGCAGGACCTCCTCCATCGCCTTGGCGTACTCCTCCTCGTTCTCGATCGGGTCGAGACCGCGCTGGCGCAGCTCGTTCGCGGCGAGGAACTCGGGATTGCCGCCGAGCAGGATGTCGGTGCCACGGCCGGCCATGTTGGTGGCGACGGTGACCGCGCCCTTGCGGCCGGCCTGGGCGACGATCTCGGCCTCACGCGCGTGGAACTTCGCGTTCAGGACCGAGTGCGGAATGCCGCGCCGACGCAGCAACTGGGAGAGGATCTCCGAGTTCTCCACCGAGACGGTGCCGACGAGCACCGGCTGGCCCGCCGCGTGCCGCTCGGCGATGTCCTCGACGACCGCGTTGAACTTGGCCTTCTCGGTCTTGTAGATCACGTCCGGGCGGTCCTGGCGGACCATCGGACGGTGGGTCGGAATGGTCACGACCCCGACCTTGTAGACCTTGTTGAACTCGCCCGCCTCAGTCTGGGCCGTACCGGTCATGCCGGACAGCTTCTCGTAGAGGCGGAAGTAGTTCTGGAGGGTGATCGTGGCGAGGGTCTGGTTCTCCTGCTTGATCTCCACCCCCTCCTTGGCCTCGATCGCCTGGTGCATGCCCTCGTTGTAGCGGCGCCCGTGCAGGATGCGACCGGTGAACTCGTCGACGATCAGGACCTCGCCGTCGCTGACGATGTAGTCCTTGTCGCGCTTGTAGAGCTCCTTGGCCTTGATCGCGTTGTTCAGGTACCCGACGAGCGGGGTGTTCACCGACTCGTAGAGGTTGTCGATGCCGAGCCGGTCCTCGACCTTCGCCACACCCCGCTCGGTGACCGCGATGGTGCGCTTCGAGTGGTCGACCTCGTAGTCGCCCTCGCCGTCCTTGCCGGCCTGGAGACGGGCGACCACGCCGGCGAACTCGCCGTACCAGCGGGCGGAGTGCTCGGCCGGGCCGGAGATGATCAGCGGGGTGCGGGCCTCGTCGATGAGGATCGAGTCGACCTCGTCGACGACCGCGAAGTTGTGGCCGCGCTGGACCAGCTCCTCCTTCGACCACGCCATGTTGTCGCGCAGGTAGTCGAAGCCGAACTCGTTGTTGGTGCCGTAGGTGATGTCGCACTCGTACGCGGCCCGGTGCTCCACCGACGGCCGGTTGGGCAGCACCACACCGACGGTGAGGCCGAGGAACTCGTGCACCCGGCCCATCCAGGCGGCGTCACGCTGGGCCAGGTAGTCGTTGACCGTGATCACGTGCACGCCCTTGCCGGAGAGGGCGTTCAGGTAGACCGGCATGACCGACGTCAGGGTCTTGCCCTCACCGGTCTTCATCTCGGCGATGTTGCCGAAGTGCAGCGCCGCGCCGCCCATCACCTGGACGTCGTACGGGCGCTGGCCGAGCACCCGGGCGGCCGCCTCGCGGCACACCGCGAACGCCTCCGGCAGCAGGTCGTCGAGGGTCTCACCGTCGGCGAGCCGCTCCTTGAAGTGCTCGGTCATGCCGGCAAGCTCGGCGTCGGTGAGGTTGACGTAGTCGTCCTCGATCGAGTTGACGGCGGCGGCGATCGCCTTCAGCCGGCGCACCATGCGGCCCTCGCCGGCGCGAAGGACCTTTTCCAGAATCGACACGGATCAACGCTCCCCTAGACAGTCTCGAACCATCGTAGGCGCTCCATCGGCGCGATGGTCACTGGTGGCGGCGGTCGGAGCCGGTCAACCCGACATAAAGCTCGTACCGCCCGCCAATCACGCGCTAATCCGGTTACGCCGTAGGCGAACGATCCGGCACCATGCACGGATGGAGCCTGTGGAGATCATCGAAGACGGCGTGCTTCTGCGGCCGTGGCGGGCGACCGACGCCGAGGCGGTCCTCCGCGCCTGCCAGGATCCGGACATCCAGCGATGGACCACCGTACCGCGCCCGTACCTGCCGGAACACGCCCACGGTTTCGTCACCGACATGGCCGGCCAGGCATGGGCGCGGGGCACCGGAACGCCGTTCGCCGTCTGCGACCCGGCCACCGGCGACCTGCTCGGCTCCTGCGGCCTCGTCACGATCGACGCCGGCACCGGCAGCGGCGAGATCGGGTACTGGGCGGCCCCGTGGGCGCGGGGCCGGAACGTCACCGTGCGGGCCGCCCGGGCGGTCGCCCGCTGGGCCTTCGACACGCTCAAGCTGCGCCAGCTGATCTGGCGGGCCGAGGTCGGCAACCACGCCTCCCGCCTCGTCGCCCTGCGCACCGGCTTCCGCGTCGAGGGACGGCTCCGCCTCCCCGACAGCGGCCGGGACGGCTGGATCGGCTCGCTGCTGCCCGGCGAGGTCCCCGCACCGGGTGCGGTCGGACCGGCCGGGCCGGGCACCCTGGACGCCCGCCGGGCCGCGGTCCTCGGCCGCCCCCAGCCCACCCTCTTCACCACCGCCGCCGACGGTGAGCTGCGGCTACGCCCCCTGGAGGAGCGGGACCTCGACGACGTGGTGATCGCCTGCCGCGACCCGGAGACCATCCGCTGGACGACTGTGCCGGACCCGTACGACCACGCCGACGCCGAGTGGTACCTGGCCTACGGGCGCGGCGCCTGGGCCGCGGGCAGCAGCGCCTGCTTCGCCGTCGCCGATCCCGACGACCGCTTCGCGGGCACGATCGACCTGCGGCTGCACCCCACCGACCCGCTCCTGGCCGACGTGGGCTTCTTCACCGCACCGTGGGCACGCGGCCGAGGCTACCTGCCGGCCGCGCTGGGCGCCCTCACCACCTGGGGCTTCGCCACACTGGGCCTGACCCGCGTCGAGTGGCGGGCCAACGTCGGCAACACCGCCTCCCGGCGGGCCGCCGAGAAGGCCGGCTTCACCGTGGAGGGCACCGTCCGCGGAGCGCTGACCCACCGCGGCGCCCGCGTCGACGCCTGGGTCGGCGGGCTGCTCGCGGAGGACCTGGCATGACCCCGGAGATCGTCGCGGCGCACGGCGTGCGGCTGCGGCCGTACCGCGCCGAGGACGCCGCCGACGCCGCCGCCGGCTGCGACGACCCGCTGACCCAGCGGTTTCTGCCGGGTCTGCCGTCGCCGTACACCGAGGCGGACGCCCGCTGGTGGATCACCGAGGGCGCGCCCGCCGCCTGGGCGGCCGGCGGTGCCGCGTACGCGATCGCCGATCCGAAAACCGACCGGCTGCTCGGCGGTGTGGGGTTGGGCCAGGTCGTGGCGTACCGGTCGCAGGCCGAGATCGGCTACTGGGTCGCGCCGTGGGCGCGGGGCCGGGGCGTGGCCACCGCGGCCACCCGCGCGCTCGCGGAGCACGCCGTCGCCACCGGCATCGCCCGCCTGGAGCTGTTCACCCACGCCGAGAACACCGCCAGCCAGCGGGTGGCGCTCGCCGCCGGCTTCCGCCACGAGGGCGTACGCCGGGCGACCGGCCCGACCCGCGACGGTGGCCGGACCGACCTGATCGCCTGGGTGCGCCTCGCCGACGACCCGCCCGGCCCGGCGCCGCGCGCGCTGCCCGACCTGCCCGACGGCCGGCTGACCGACGGCGTGGTGACGTTGCGCCCGGTGGGCCCGGACGACGCGGATCTGATGTTCCGGCTGCACACCCGCCCCGAGGTGGTGGCGAACCAGCCGCCCCCGGTGCCGCCGACGCGGGAGGCGATCGAGCGGCGCTGCGCGCTGGCGGGCAGCGCATGGCTGACCGGGACCATCGCCCGCCTGCTGATCCTCGACGCGGCGACCGGCGAGCCGGCGGGCAGTTGCGGCCTGTCGGTCACCGAGCCGGCGTTCGGCGAGGGCATGGTCGGCTACGCCCTGCTGCCCGCCTGGCGTGGTCGCGGGTACGCCACGCGCGCGGTCCGCCTGCTCGCCGGCTGGGCGTTCGGGCCGGCGGGGATGGCCCGGCTGGTCGCCGGCACCATGCCCACCAACACCGCCTCGCACCGGGTGCTGGAGAACGTCGGCTTCCGCCGGGAGGGGCTGCTGCGCGGGCGGCTGCCCGGCCTGAACGGGACCCGGGTCGACGACCTGGTCTTCGGCCTGCTCCCCGAGGAGTTGCGCTGACGCGTGACGGGGGAACGACCGTGGTGGCGGCGACCGCCGCCACCACGGTCGGCCGGGTCAGATCGCGAGCGAGATGATCCCGTAGTCGTAGGCGTGGCGCCGGTAGACGACGCTCGGCCGCCCCGACTCCTTGTCGTGGAACAGGTAGAAGTCGTGGCCCACGAGCTCCATCTCGAACAGCGCGTCGTCGACCGTCATCGGCTCGGCGGGGTGCACCTTCTCCCGCGCGATGTGCCACGGCTGGTCGTCGTACTCCTCCTCGACCCGCTCGGCGACGGCGGTGGCCGCACCGGCGGACGCGCCGTCGGTGGACGTGGCGAGGGGAGGGAGGCCGGCGACCGGCAGGCCGGCGGTGGCGGCGGCGACGGACAGCGGCGCGTGCCGGCCCCGATGGACCCGGCGGCGGTCGGCCGCGCGGCGCAGGCGGGTGTCGAGCTTCGCGATGGCCGCGTCGAGCGCGCTGTAGAAGTCGTGCGTGCACGCCTCGGCCCGGATCACCGGGCCACGGGAGACGCAGGTGATCTCGACCCGCTGGCAGTGGTCCGCCTGGCGCGGATTCCGCTCGTGGAACAGTTCCACGTCGACTCGGATGAGTTTGTGATCGTAGCGTTCGATCTTCGCGAGTTTCTCCGCGACGTGCACTCGGTAATGGTCCGGCACTTCGACGTTACGGCCCTTGACCACGATATCCACGTGACCTCCTCGTACGGTGGTCGTTCGATCCGGCGTACCGGTCGTCCGCCTTACAGGAGGGGTCCTGGTCGGCGTCGACCGGTCAAGTACGGCTACGCCTCCTTCCAGCGCCGGGAGCGGCTGGGAATGACCTCCTACCCCCGACAGGAAAACGCTAACTCGTGTTCGTCCGGCAGTCACCCCCAGTTGTGGGAACCGTCCGGGAATTTTCACAGCTCATACACCAACGGGTGAAACGGAAACACGAACGGTTACCGAAGCCGGCGCTTCTCGGTCGCCGCGAGCACCGCCGCGACCGTCGGTGACAGGCCGGTCGCGGTCAGCGCGGCGGTGACCGCAGCCAGGGTGGCGCCGGTCGTGACGATGTCGTCGAGGACCACCACCGCGGCCGGGCCCGCCACCGGCACCGGCCCGGGCCGCATCCGGAACGCCGCCTGTGCCGCGGCCGCCCGACCGGCGCTGTCCAGCGTCAGCGAGTCCGCGCGTGGCCGGGCCACGAGCGGTCGGGCCACGCGCGCCGCCCAGCCCGCTGCGCGCAGGCGGTCCGCGCAGTGTCGGGCCAGGCGGTCCAGGTGGTCGCCGTAACGCGACCGGGCTGCCGCCGAGGTGTCCGGCACCGGCACCAGCAGCACCGGCCGCACCGGACCGACCGCCGCCGCGACGACCTCGGCCAGCAGCGCGCCGAGCGGCCGGGCCAGGCCGTGGCGACCGTGATCCTTGTACGCGAGCAGCATCTCGCGCAGCGGGCCGGCGTACGGGCCGAGGGCCACGCAGGGCGGTAGGCCGGGTGGGGCCGGGGTGGGGCGCACCGGCCGCGGACGCAGGTCGTGGACCGCGGCGACGCAGGCGGGGCACACCCCGTGGCGCAGGCCCGGCCGGCTTTCCCGGCAGCCGGCGCACTCCACCGGCAGCACCAGGTCGGTGAGGTCCGCCCAGAGCCCGCCGAGGTCCCGCACGGGCTCAGTACAGGAAGAAGGGGGCGGTCGGGTTGCCGGGGCGGACCCCGCTCGGCGGCGCGGTGACCTCGGCGACCTGTTCCCGCTGGATGCGCTCGGGGGGCCGCCCGGTGCGGAACGCCACCTGGTTGGCGACGTACATCGCCAGCCCGAACTGCCCCCCGCGCGGGTTGGCCGGGTAGGCCGCCAGGTGGGTCGCCGGGGAGCCGATGTCCCGCTCGAGGGTGACCTCCAACGCGCCGTCCACGCTCAGCTCGTACAGCGCCCACCGGCCGGCCGCGGAACCCGCCACGATCAGCCGGTTCTCGTCGTACCAGTCGACGGCCGACAACCGGGTCAGCTGTGTGGGCAGCCGCCGGGCGGGGCCGGTGGCCAGCACGCCCCCGTCGAGGTTGACCGCCACGACGTGGAGCACGCCGTCCGCGACGACGGCGAGCCGGTGCCCGTCCAGGGCGGCGGCCACCGCGGTGACGGGGCCGGTGACACCGAGCGGCACCGCGCTCACCTTTGCCCCGCCGTCGAACAGGTAGAGACCACCGTCCGCGACGACCAGCCCGACCGGCGCGGCGGCCGCCGCCGAGCGCAGCCAGACCGGGCGACTCACGTTGGACCAGCCCGGGCCGCCGCTGCGCGCGAAGGCGGACACCGGGGGGAACCCGCTGCCGACCGAGAGGTGCTTGCGGCCGTTCGGGCCGGCGACGACCAGCGCGGCATGGACCCCGGTGCCGGCCCGGTTGAGCGCGGCGGACACCACGCCGGTGTTGGCCGCCTCCGCCACCGGCACCGGCCCGCTCGGCTCACCCGGGTACGACAGCGCGTGGATCGACCCCTCGTACACGCAGAACCGCTGCGGGGTGCCCTCGACGCTGTACAGGGGCCGCTCCTGCCGGCGTTGCTCCAGGTCGATCGTGACGCCCTGCTGGTTGCGGATCTTGAGCTCCAGTTGGCCGTCGAGCCACGACAACGACCACGCCAGTTGGGTGCCGAGCTGGTCCACCCGGGTCCGGTCGTCCCCGGGCATGTCGAGGTCGACCTCCCACCGGTCGTCCGTCCGGGTGGCGTTGTTGATCAGCTGGGTGCGGTCGGGCAGTGGGCTGACCGCCCGTTCGAGCCACTCCGACGGGCCGGCGGTGAGCCACTTGACCACCTCGCTGACCCGCCGGTCCTCCGGCACCGCTCTTGGCAGGTAGCGCTGGTCGGGGACCAGCCGGCTGCGGTCGGAGCTCCAGAAGTAGACCGGCCGGGGAAGGTAGTGGTCCTCCAGCGCGTCGACGCTGAGCAGCAGCACGTTGGGTGGGTCGGCGAGGTACCAGTCGGTCTGGTCACCCGACTCCAGGGTCGGGCGCAGGCGGAACCGGTACGACGTCTCGGTCGCCTCCGGCGGGGCGAGCACACCGTCGGCGCGCAGCCGGCCGACCTGCTGGACGCTGATCGTGACGTCGATGTCGTCCAGGTTGGGGGTGATCTCCGGGCTCTTCGTCAGGCGTACCACGGTCAGCCCGACCTCACTGCCCCGCTTCTCCTGCAGCCGGGAGCGGTCGCGAGGCTCGATGAACTGCCGCACCCGGTCGTACGCCCGGTCGGGCTCGCCGGCCGGCGCGGCGAGGAAGTTCCGGACGAAGTCCTCGGGGCTGTCGGCGGCCGTACGGGACGGTGGCTCGATGCGGCCGGAGCTTGTCGCACCACCCTCGACCGCCGGGCCGGGCCCCTCGACCCGGACCTCGGTGCGGTCCGGGATGCCGCAGCCGGTGGTGCCGCCGAGCAGGCAGACGCCCCCGATCAGACCGGCCACGAACCGCCGCCTCACGAGCCCACCTCCGCCCGACCGCCGTCGCCACCGGGTGCCGGTCCGATCGCCAGCACCCCACCGCTGCCCGGACCGATGGCGAGCAGTCCGCCGTCGCGGGGACCGCCGAAGGGCAGTGCGGCGTCGCCGGGCACCAGCCGCAGCGGCGAGGTGGTCAGCCGGTCGCCGGCCCGGGCCGGCAGGGTGAGCCGGAACTGTGCGCCCTGTCCGGGCGCACCCCACGCCTCCAGCCAACCGCCGTGCAGGCGGGCGTCCTCCAGGCTGATCGACAGGCCGAGCCCGGTGCCGCCGGTCTGCCGCGCCCGGGACGGGTCGGCGCGCCAGAACCGGTTGAAGACCAGCTTCTCCTCGCCCGGCTTCAGCCCGACCCCGTGGTCCCGTACGGTGATCGCCACCGCCGTGTCGTCCAGGCCCAGGGTGATCAGCACCGGCTTGGCCTCGCCGTGCTCCACCGCGTTGCCGACCAGGTTGCGCAGCACCCGCTCGACCCGGCGCGGGTCCACCTCGGCGATCACCGGGGCGGTGGGCACGTCCAGCTCGATGGTCACCCCGACCCGCTCGGCGAGGCCGGCGAGCCGGTCGGCCACCCGGTGCACCACCGGCACCAGGTCGGTCGGCTCCGCGTCCAGCATGGCGAAGCCGGCGTCGAACCGGCTGATCTCCAGCAGGTCGGTCAGCAGCTCCTCGAACCGGTCCAGCTCGGCCTGGAGCAGCTCGGCGCTGCGGGCGACCGCCGGGTCGAACGCGTCCCGCTCGGCGAAGATCAGGTCGGCGGCCATCCGGACGGTGGTCAGGGGCGTCCGCAGCTCGTGCGAGACGTCCGACGTGAAACGCCGTTGCAGACGGGACATCTCCTCCAGCCGGAGGATCTGCCGTTGCAGGTTGGTCGCCATCTGGTTGAACGAGGCGGCGAGCAGGGCCAGGTCGTCCTCCCCGTTGACCACCATCCGCTGGTCGAGCAGCCCTGCGGAGAGCCGCTGGGCGGTCCGCGCGGCCACCCGCACCGGCGTCACCACGAGCCGGGTGACCAGGGCGGCGAGCAGGCCCAGGAGCAGCACCAGGGCCACCCCGACGGCGACCACGGTCGCCCGGGCGTCGGCCGCGGTGGTGTCCTGCCGGGTCAGCGGAACGAGGTAGTAGAGCTCCACCTGGCCGAACCGGGTGGGCACCGGGGAGCCGTAGACCAGGTACTTCGTCCGGGTGCCGGCGACCGTGCCGGTGCTGATCTGGCTCGCCATGTCGCCGCCGGCCACCACGCCACGCAGCTCGCGGCTGATCAACGGCTGGACGTCGACGGCCGGCGAGGTGCGCGGCTGGATGACCCCCGGGTAGCGCTCGGCCGTCAGGGCGACCACGACCCCGGTCGCCTGCTGCGGATCACCGCCGGCCAGGTAGTTGACCGTGCCGTCGATGGTGTCCTGGAGCTGCGCCTCCTGCGGCTGGTTGTAGAGGCCGAACTGCTTGGCCGCGTACGTCGCGCCGCTCTCCAGCCGGGCCTTCACGTCGATCTCGGCGTTGTCCAGCAGGATGCTCGTGATCTTGTCGGCGATCAGGTACGCGAAGCCGCCGACCAGGAGGCTGGAGGCGACCAGCGTGATGGTCACCACCCGCACCTGGAGCGACCGCCGCCAGGTGAGGTGCAGCCCGGCGGCGAGGCCCAGGGCCCGGCCGACCAGGGCACGCCGGAGCGCCCGCGCGGCGGGTCGCCAGCCGGCGGGAGTCTCGGGCAGGGGGGTCGGGGTGCTGGTCACGGTGCAGACCAGGCTATCCGGTACCCGCCTTGTAGCCCACGCCCCGCACGGTCAGGATGATTTCCGGCCGCTCCGGATCCGGCTCGATCTTGGCGCGCAGCCGCTGCACGTGCACGTTGACCAGGCGGGTGTCGGCGGCGTGCCGGTAGCCCCAGACCTGCTCCAGCAGCACCTCCCGGGTGAAGACCTGGCGCGGCTTGCGGGCGAGCGCGACCAGCAGGTCGAACTCCAGCGGCGTCAGCTTCACCTCCTCGCCGTTACGGCTGACCGTGTGCGCCGGCACGTCGATGGTGATCTGGTTGTCGGGCGGGCCGATGGTCAACATCTCGGGCGCGACGTCCTCGCCCCGGCGCAGCCGGGCCCGCATCCGGGCCACCAGCTCCTTGGGCTTGAACGGTTTGACCACGTAGTCGTCGGCACCCGACTCGAGCCCGAGGACCACGTCGACGGTGTCGCTCTTGGCGGTCAGCATGACGATCGGCACCCCGGACTCGGTGCGGATGGACCGCGCCACGTCGATGCCGCTCATGCCGGGCAGCATGAGGTCGAGAAGGACGATGTCCGGCCGGTTCTCGCGGAACGCGGCCAGGGCCCGTTCCCCGTCGGCGACGAACGAGGGCAGGAAGCCCTCGCTGCGCAGGACGATGCCGAGCATCTCGGCGAGCGCGGGGTCGTCGTCGACCACCAGTACCCGGGCTCTCATGGGGTTAATTTTCCATCCCCGTTCCGTTGGCGTGGGATCGGCGTCACCCGGCACGGTACTGCCGTTGGCCGCCGACGCACAGCAGGCGGCGTCCGGGCGTCGCCGGGCGGCGTGCGGTCCACCCGATCGGGACCGCACGTGTCACCATGATCCCTGCGTGCGGCGCCGCGCGCCACCGCCGAGCGGCGCCCGTCCGTCCACCGCCTGAGGAGTACGCGTGCCCGACGCCGGCCCGACCGTCGTCCTCCCGCGCCGTCCGCTCACGGTGGGCGAGGTGCTCGACTCGGCCGTCCTGCTGCTGCGCGACCACGCCGCGGTGCTGGTCCCGCTCGCCCTGGTGCTGACGGTGGGCGAGCAGCTGCTGCTGTACCCGCTGCGCCTCGCCGCCGGCACCGGGCCGCCCACCTGGATCGTGGGTTTTGACGGGTTCGCCCTGTTCTGGCCGCTGCTGGCCGTCGGCGCCGCCGTCGAGGCGGTGATCGTCCTGCTGCTCGGCAACCCGGCCGGGCGGGCCGCCGGCGCCGCCCTGGTCGGGCGTACGGCGGGGGCGCGGGAACTGGTGCGTCCCGCCGGGGCACGCTGGGGCGCCACCCTGCTGAACGCTCCCCTGGTCGCGCTGGTCATGGTGGTCGCCGCCCTCCTCGGCCCGGTCTGGCTGCTCGGCTTCGCCCTGCTCGGCGGCATCGCCCCGGCCCTGGTCGTGGACCGGGTGGGTGCCGCCCGGGCCCTGCCGCGCTCGGCCGCGCTGGCCGTACGCGGTGGTCGGGCGGCCGCCCTGCGGCTCCTCGGCTACCTGGTGTGGTGGATCGTGCGGGTCGGGCTCGGTGTGGGCGTCTTCTACGGTGTCGAGACCCTGAACCTGCTGGACGACGACTGGGCCGTCGCGCTGTCGCTGGGGCTGTGGGCGGCCGTCAACGCCGTCGCGTACCCGGCGCTGGCCTGCCTGGACGCGGTGCTGCACCTGGAGGCCCGGATGCGCACCGAGGGGCTGGACATCCGGCTGTCCCGGGCTCGTGCGGAGGCACCCGAGGAGACGCTGCTGGCGGTCGGCCGATGAGCTTCAGCCGGTGGTGGACCGAGACGACCGCGAACCTCGGTGACCGGGTACCGCTTCCGCTGGTGGCACTGCTGCTGGTGCTCGGGGCGGTGCTGGTCGCCGTCGCCTGGTACACGTTCCCGGCCTGGGTGCCCCGCCGGCTGCCCCGGTTGCGGCTGCCCCGTCTGCGGCTGCCCCGCCGGGCGAAACGGCGCCGGCGGGCACGGGCACAGGCCGGCGCCGCGCCCGCCGTACCGTCGCCCCGGGAACCCGAGGCGGAGCCGACGCTGCCCGGCCACGTCTCCCTGGCGGACCGGCTGGCGACGCAGGGCCGCTACGCCGAGGCGGTCCGGGAGCGCCTGCGGGCGATGATCGGCGAACTGGTCACCCGACGGGTGCTGACGCCGGAACCCGGCATGACCGTGGTCGAGGTGGTCGCCGCCGCGGCCCGGAACCGCCCACCGGTCGCGCCACCGCTCGGCGCCGCCGGGGCGATCTTCACCGAGCTGTGGTACGCGCGGCAGCCCGCCACGGCCGAGCACGACCGCCGCATGCGAGAGCATGCCGACGACCTGCACCGCCTGCTGGCCGGGGAGGCACCGTGACCGCCGGCGTCACCACCGCCCCACCGGCGTCCCGCGCCACCGCTCGCCCCCGGCGACGCCGGCACCGGATCCTGCTCCCGCTCGGCCTGGCCGCGGCGCTGCTCGTCACCACCCTGGTCACCCACGCCGTCGACCAGCCCGACCCGACCGACGGCGGCTTCCTGTCCCCCGTGTCGACCGGCGCGGACGGCGGCAGCCGCCTCGCCGAGGCGCTGCGACAGCGCGGGGTGACCGTGCAGCGGGAGACGGACACCCTGCGCGCGCTGGCGGCCGCCCGGTCCGGGTCCGCCACGCTGTTCGTACCGTCCCCGGCCCTGGTGCACCCCCGGACGGTCGCCGCCCTCGGTGCCCTGCCCGCCCGTACCCGGGTGGTGCTGGTCGACCCGCCGCTGCGGGTGCTGCTCTCCGCCGGGCTGTCCGTGGCCCCGGGCGACCGCCGCTGGGCGGCGCGGGAGGTCGGGCCGGACGCCCGGGGGCTGTCCTGCCCGCTGCCCGAGCTGACCGGGACCGGCCGGGTCGCCCTCGGTCTCCAGCGCTGGACGACCTCCTCGGACCGGGTGGTGGACGCCGACTTCTGCTTCGCGGATCACCTGGTGCGGCTCGGGTCCACGACGGCGGACACCGTCGTGGTGGGGGCGAGCGACCCGTTCCGCAACGCACGACTCGACGAGTGGGACAACCGCGCGTTCGCCACCGCCCTGCTCGGCGGCACCGGCCGGGTGGTCTGGCTGGACCTCGACGGTCCGGCGCCGGCGCCCACCTACGCCTCCGGCCCCACCGGCGACCGTCCCGGGGACCGGGGACCGGGCTCCGGTGACGGCACCGGCGACGGTAGCGGGACAGGCGACGGGGACGGGCGCCCGGGTGGGCCCGGCAACGGGGACGGGCGCCCGGGTGGGCCCGGCAACGGGGACGGGCGCCCGGGTGGGCCCGGCAACGGGGACGGCTCCGGCGAGGGATCCACCGACGGCGAGGGCTCGACCGACGGCGACGACTCCGCCGACGGCGCCTCCGACCCGCCGAACCCGCTCTGGAACGCCTTCCCCGGCTGGTTCTGGGCCCTGCTGCTCCAGCTCGCCCTGGCCGCACTGCTCGCCGCGCTCTGGCGGGGCCGCCGGCTCGGCCCGCCGAGCACGGAACCACTGCCGGTGACCGTCCGGTCGACGGAGACGGTGCTCGGTCGCGCACGCCTCTACCAGCAGGCCGGTGCCCGGGACGCCGCCGCCCGTACGCTGCGCACCGCCACCCTGGCCCGGCTCCTGCCCCGGCTGAACCTCCCGGCGACCACCCCACCGGGCGAGATCGTCACGGCGGTGACCGCCCACACCGGCGAGAGCGAGGACCGCACCGACGACCTGCTGTACGGGCCGGCGCCCGACTCCGACCAGGAGCTGCTGGAGCTGGCCCGCGCCCTGGACCGGGTGGCCCGTACGGTGGCCCCGCACCCCGCCGGGCCGCTCCCGCCGGCCGAGGCTCCGCACCCGCACCGACCCGAAGGAGAACCCCGGTGACCCGACCCGCCGGAACCGCCGAGCCGACGGCCACCGCCCCGGACGACCCCCGTGCCGCCCTCCACCGCCTGCGCCAGGAGGTCGCCAAGGCGGTGGTCGGGCAGGACGGGGTCGTCACCGGCCTGCTGATGGCCCTGCTCTGCCGGGGGCACGTGCTGCTGGAGGGCGTGCCGGGAGTGGCGAAGACCCTGCTGATCCGCACCGTGGCCACGGCACTGGACCTGGACTCCAAGCGGGTCCAGTTCACCCCCGACCTGATGCCCGGCGACGTCACCGGTTCGCTGATCTTCGACCCGCACACCGCCGCGTTCGCCTTCCGCGAGGGGCCGGTCTTCACCAACCTGCTGCTCGCCGACGAGATCAACCGCACCCCGCCGAAGACTCAGTCGGCGCTGCTGGAGGTGATGGAGGAGCGGCAGGTCTCGGTGGAGGGCGAGCGGCGTCCGCTGCCCGACCCGTTCATCGTGGCCGCCACCCAGAACCCGGTCGAGTACGAGGGCACCTATCCGCTGCCCGAGGCGCAGCTCGACCGGTTCCTGCTCAAGCTGACCGTGCCGATGCCCAGCCGGGAGGAGGAGTTGGGCGTGCTGCGGGCGCACCACGCCGGCTTCGACCCCCGGGACCTCAGGGCGGCCGGCGTACGGCCGGTGGCGACGGCCGCGGACCTGGCGGCCGCCCGCGCGTCGGTCGGGCAGGTCCACCTGGCCGAACCACTCTTCGGCTACATCGTGGACCTGTGCCGGGCCACCCGCGCCACCCCCGCCCTGGAGCTGGGCGCGTCCCCCCGGGGCGCGACGGCACTGCTCGGCACGGCGAAGGCGTGGGCGTGGCTGGCGGGCCGGAACTACGTGGTCCCGGACGACGTCAAGGCGGTCGCCCGGCCCACCCTGCGGCACCGCCTGCGGCTGCGGCCCGAGGTCGAGCTGGAGGGCGTCACCGTCGACGCGGTGCTGGACACGGTGCTCGCCACCGTGCCGACGCCGCGATGACCTGGCGGGCGGCGGCCCTGCTGGCGGCGGGCGCGGTCACCCTGCCGCTCTGGCCGTCGCCGTTCGCCGGCCTGCTGGTGATGGCCTCCGCCGTGCTGCTGGTGGCCCTGCTCGACCGGACGCTGGCGGTGCCGCCGGGCGCCCTCACCGCCGCACGCGAGGGGGACCGCGCGGTCCGGCTCGGCGACACGGCCACCGTCGCGCTGGTGCTGCACAACCCCACCGGCCGTACGCTGCGCGCCCGGGTCCGCGACGCCTGGGTGCCGTCGGCCGGCGCCCACCCCGACGTACCGCCGTCCCGGGTCGTCCGGGTCGAGCCGGGCGGAACGGTGTCGCTGCCCACCCGGCTGACCCCGCTGCGGCGCGGCGACCGCCCGGCGACGGCGCTCACCGTCCGCTCCGTCGGCCCGCTGGGCCTGGCGTTCCGGCAACGCTCCGGCCGCCCGGCGACGCCCGCGTGGACACTGCGGGTGCTGCCCCGGTTCGACTCCCGCCGGCACCTGCCGGAGAAGCTGTCCCGGCTGCGCGTCATCGACGGCACCCAGGTCAGCCGGGGACGCGGCCAGGGCACCGAGTTCGACGCCCTGCGCGAGTACGTCGTCGGCGACGACGTCCGCTCGATCGACTGGCGGGCCAGCGCCCGCCGGGCCGACGTGCTGGTGCGGACGTGGCGGCCGGAGCGGGACCGGCGGCTGGTGTGCGTGCTGGACACGGGCCGCACCTCGGCGGTCCGCGTCGGCGACGAGCCCCGGCTGGACACCGCGATCGACGCGGCGCTGCTGCTGACCGCCCTGGCCGCCCGCGCCGGTGACCGGGTCGACCTGCTCGCCGCCGACAACGCCGTACGGGCCACGGTCACCGGCACCCGCCCGGCCCTGCTCGCCCGGCTGGTCCACGCGCTCGCCCCGCTGCAACCGTCGCTGGTGGAGACGGACTTCGACCTGATCGCCGCCGAACTGCTGCGCCGGCGGCAGCACCGCAGCCTGGTGGTGCTGTTCACCGCGCTGGAGGCGGGCGCGCTCGGCGAGGGGCTGCTCCCGGTGCTCCCCCGGCTGGCCGCCCGGCACACGGTGGTCGTCGCGGCCAGCCACGACCCCGTGCTGACCGCCCTCACCTCGGCCACCCCGGCACACCCACGGGACGCGTACGCGGCGGCAGCCGCCTGGCGGGCGCTGGCCGAACGGGACCGGGTGCGGGCGGCACTGGCCCGGCACGGCGTGACGGTCGTCGACGCCCCCGCCGGCCACCTGGCCCCCGCGGTCGCCGACGCCTACCTGCGGCTCAAGTCCCAGGGCCGCCTCTGACCACGTCCCCGGTCACGGTGGCGCGGCGGCCGAGGAGCACCACGTACGCCAGGAAGGCCAGCCAGACCGCGGCGCCGACGGCCACCCGGAACGGGACCGGGAGGGGCGCCGGGGTCACGAAGGCCTCGATGCCGGCGGCGACGGCGAACACCCCGACCAGCCCCAGGGCGACCAGGACCGCCTCGCGGCCCGCCCGGGCGACCGCCTGCCCCCGGGTCAGGTCGGCCGGCGGCGAGATCCACGCCCAGCCCGTCCGCAGGCCCACCCCGGCGGCCACGAACACCCCGGTCAGCTCCAGCAGGCCGTGCGGGGTGATCAGGCCGAAGAAGACGTCCGAGCGGCCGTAGGCGACCATCACCCCGCCGACCACGGCGATGTTGAGCGCGTTCTGCCAGAGCAGGTAGAGCACCGGGACGATCAGCACGCCGGCGGCGAGGCACTGCGCGGCCAGCCAGGCGTTGTGCGTCCACAGGTGGAACGCGAAGGTCGGCGCCGCGAACTCGGTGTAGTAGCCGGCGAAGCCCGAGTCGACCAGGTCCGCCGCCGCCTCCTCGCCGATGAAGGCCGACGCGGTGTCCGGGTTGCCGGCGACGTACCCCATGAGGAAGAAGCTGAGCAGGCTGAACCCGGTCGCCACGCCGCACCACCACGGCCAGGCGCGGTAGACGGCCGACGGGAAGCCGACGGTCGCGAACCGCGCGACCGCGGCCCAGGACGGCCGGCGGCGGTCGGTGAGCCGGGACCGCGCCCGCAGCACCACCTGGGAGAGCTGGCTGACCAGGGCCGGGTCGGGGCAGCGGCTGCGCAGCACCGAGAGCTGGGTGGTGGCCCGCTGGTACAGGGCGATCAGCTCGTCGATCTCCCCGGCGTCGAGCCGGGCGCGGCCGGTGAGTACCTCCAGCCGCCGCCACTCGCCGCCGTGCTCCGCGACGTACGCGTCCAGATCCACCGCTCACCCCCGTCCGGGCGATCATAGTGTTCACTGTCCGGGTGACCACCCCACCGCGTCCCCCGGCCCGGCCCACCTCGTGGGGCGACGCCGGGCTGGTCAGCGGGGAGGCCGTGGAGCTCGACGTGCGTGCCGCGCGGCTCGGTTCCCGGGTCCTCGCGCTCCTGATCGACGTACCGGTCCAGTTGGCCGTCGCCCTCGCGCTGTCGATGGCGGCGGGGCTGGCGTTCACCGTGCTGCCCGTCGGCCTGGTCGACGGCGCGCTGGCCGGTGGTCTCGGCACGGTCGGCCTGGTCGTCGTGCTGGTCGGCTACCCGGTGCTGTGCGAGCGGTTCAACCAGGGACGGACGGTGGGCAAGGTGGCCGTCGGGTTGCGGGTGGTCAGCGTGGACGGCGCGCCGGTGGGCGTACGGCAGTCGCTGACCCGGGCCCTGGTCGGCGTCGCCGTGGAGTGGCCGGGGCTGGTGCTGCCCCTGCTGAGCTGGGTGGCCGGGGTGACGGTGATGCTGAGCGACCGCCGGGGCCGCCGTCTCGGTGACCTGGTGGCGGGGACGCTCGTGGTGCACACCCGTACGGCGACGCCCTGGCGGCCGGTCCCCACCGCGGTGCCGGCGCTGGTCGGGTGGGCGTACACGGCGGACCTGAGCCGGCTGGACGACGGTCTGGCGCTGGCCGCGCGGCAGTACCTGGCCCGCGTGCACCAGTTCGCGGAGCCGGCGCGGACCCGGCTGGCGCACGGCCTCTGGACGGAGGTCGCGGCGGTGGTCACGCCGCTGCCCCCGGCGGGGATGTCCGAGACGGTCTACCTGGCGGCGGTCCTCGGGGAGCGGCACCGCCGCGACGGGCACCGGCTCGGTCGCGGCCGGGCGGTCGCGGCCACCCTGTGGCCGGAGCTGACCCCGGGGCCGGCGGCGCCCGCCCCCGTGGTCACCACCGCCCCGGCCGTCACCACCGCCGGGCCCGTCCGCCCGGCCACACCCGCCGGCCCACCGGCGCCGCGCGCCGCCACCCCCGGCCTTCCGCCGGTACGCCCCGAGGTCGCCGACCGGCGCTGACCGGCTTCCTCCGGTTCGCGGGAGCCGTCACGTGGATCCCCACGGCAGCACCCCGCTGTGGCAGGATCCGGCACGCCCCCGACACCGCCTGACAGGACCGCGCGTGGCCGACGACCTCTTCACCCCCACCATCGCCCCGCCGCCGTACCAGCCCGCCCGCCCGCCGTGGCGGGTCCAGTCCCTGCTCTACCCGGCGGTCTTCGGCGGCCCCACCGCGGTCACCGTGCTGGCCGCGCTCAACGGTCGACGCCTGGGCCTGCCCCGGTCGGCGCTGCTGACCGTGCTCGCCGCCGGGCTGGCCGGCCTGGTCGCGCGGGTGGGTGTCAGCCTCGCGCTCTTCGACGCGGACAGTGGGCGCCCCAGCCGGCTGATCGGCGCACTGGCCGGCGGACTGGTCTGGGCGGCCGTCGCCGCCGTGCAGAAGCGGCCGTTCCGCGCGTACGAGCTGCGCGGTGGGGAGCCGGCGTCGCTGTGGGGGCCGGGCATCGCCGCGGTGCTGGTGTGCGGCCTCGCCGAGGCGGTCCTGATCGGGGCGCTGATGGCGGCATGAGCACCGCCCACGACCAGCTTGCGCGCGTCGCCCACCTCCTCGAGGTGAACCGGCCCGAGCAGGCGCTGGAAGAGCTGGGTCGCCTCCCCGCCGGGCTGGCCACCGAGGTCGCCGCGTTCCGGTTGCGGGCCGCCGCGCTGACCGACCTGGACCGCTGGGACGACGTCGTCGCCGTCGCGCGACAGGGTCTGGCCGAGGCCGGCCCGGACGCGGAGCTGCTCGGCCGGCTGGGCCTGGCGCTGCGGCACCGCGGGGCGTACGCCGACGCCGAACGGGCGCTGCTCGACGCGCTCGCCCGCACGCCGAAAAACCCCTGGCTGCTCTGCCAGTACGCCGACCTCTGCACCGCCGTCGGCCAGACCGACAAGGCCGAACGCCTCGTGGCCCGCGCGGCGGCGATCGTCCCGGACCTTCCGTCGGTCTACGCCTCGCGCTTCCAGCTCGCGTACGCCCGGGGCGACGACCGGGCGGCGGAGACCGTCGCGGAGGAGTTCCTCGCGGCGTGGCCGACGCACCCGGTGGCCCTGGCGCTGCACGGTCACGCCGCCGCCCTGCGCGGCCGGATGGGCACCGCCCACCGCTCCTTCGGCCAGGCGGTGGCGCACGACCCCACCGACGCCGACTACGCCGAGGCGGCCTGGGAGTCCCGGGTGCACGCTCACCCGCTGCTGGTGCCGCTGCGCCCGCTCCACCGGTTCGGCGTGTTCCGCACCTGGCTCGTCGCGGTCGCGGTCATCGTCCTGCTCAAGCTGGCCGGTCTGGACCTGCTCGCCGGCCTGTTCGCCCTGTCCTGGTTCCTGTTCTGCGTGTGGTCGTGGATCGCCCCGCCGCTGGTCCGCCGGCTCGTACGCCGACGGTGGCGGGCGTGAGGGCGGGCCGACGCGGTGCGACACGGCCACCGCGTACACCGGCCGTGGCTGGCCGTCCTCGCGGTGGTGCTGCTGCTCAGCGCGCTCCGGCTGCGGACGCTCGCCGCGGCGGTGTCTCTTGCCTGGCTCGCCTGGTGCGTCTGGACCTGGGTCCGACCGACCGGGCGACGTCCCCGCTCCGACTGACCGTGCCCGACCGGCGACCCCGCCGCGACGACCACACACGACACCGGGCCGCCGCTGGTGACAGCGGCGGCCCGGTTGACGTCGTACGGGATCAGTAGCGGTAGTGCTCCGGCTTGAACGGGCCCTCCACGGCGACGCCGAGGTAGGCGGCCTGCTCCTTGGTCAGCTCGGTCAGCCTGGCACCCAGGGCGTCCAGGTGCAGGCGGGCGACCTTCTCGTCCAGAGCCTTGGGCAGCACGTACACGCCGGTCGGGTACTCGTCGGTCTTCGTGTACAGCTCGATCTGGGCGATCGTCTGGTTGGCGAAGGAGTTCGACATCACGAAGCTCGGGTGGCCGGTGGCGTTGCCCAGGTTCAGCAGGCGACCCTCGGACAGCACGATGATCGCGTGGCCGTCGTCGAACTTCCACAGGTCCACCTGCGGCTTGATGTTCTCCCGCGTCACGTCGCCGCGCTTGGCCAGGCCGGCCATGTCGATCTCGTTGTCGAAGTGGCCGATGTTGCCGACGATGGCCTGGTGCTTCATCCGCGCCATGTGCTCGTTGGTGATGACGTCGAAGCAGCCGGTCGCGGTGATGAAGATGTCGGCGATCTCGACCACGTCGTCCAGGGTGGCGACCTGGTAGCCGTCCATCGCCGCCTGGAGGGCGCAGATCGGGTCGACCTCGGTCACGACGACCCGGGCGCCCTGGCCACGCAGCGACTCCGCGCAGCCCTTGCCCACGTCGCCGTAGCCGAGCACGACGGCCATCTTGCCGCCGATCAGCACGTCGGTGGCCCGGTTGATGCCGTCGATGAGCGAGTGGCGGCAGCCGTACTTGTTGTCGAACTTGCTCTTCGTCACCGAGTCGTTGACGTTGATCGCCGGGAACAGCAGCGTGCCGGCCCGGTGCATCTCGTAGAGCCGGTGCACGCCGGTGGTGGTCTCCTCGGTCACGCCCTTGATGGTCGAGGCGATCCGCGTCCAGCGCTGGCCGTCCTCGGCCAGGGAGCGCTGTAGGACGCCCAGGATGACCGCGTACTCCTCGGAGTCGGCGGACTCCACCGGCGGCACGGCGCCGGCCTTCTCGAACTCCACGCCCTTGTGCACGAGCAGGGTGGCGTCACCGCCGTCGTCGAGGATCATGTTGGGGCCCTGCCCGTCGGGCCAGTCGAGCACCCGCTCGGTGCACCACCAGTACTCGTCGAGGCTCTCGCCCTTCCACGCGTACACCGGCACACCGGCCGGGGCGTCGGGGGTGCCGTCGGCGCCGACGACGACCGCGGCGGCGGCGTGGTCCTGGGTGGAGAAGATGTTGCAGGACGCCCACCGCACCTGCGCGCCCAACGCGACCAGGGTCTCGATCAGCACGGCGGTCTGGATGGTCATGTGCAGCGAACCGGTGATCCGCGCACCGGCGAGGGGCTGAGCGTCGGCGAACTCACGACGGATCGCCATCAGGCCGGGCATCTCGTGCTCGGCGAGCCGGATCTCCTTACGGCCGAACTCGGCGAGCGACAGATCCGCCACCTTGTAGTCGCCCTCGGCGAGAGTGCTCGGCCGGACCTCGGGCGTACCGCTGGCGGACGCCGGGAGGGTGCTGGTCATGGAAGCTCCTGTCGGACGATGTGCAGCGCAACCATCCACCTTACGCTCGCGCGCCGACGGACGGATGTCCGGTACGTGGACAGCGCACGGGGCGGTCGGTGGTGGACGGAGTTTCCGTCCATCGGCCGCCGCCCCGTGCATCCCCCCGGTTTGGTTCCCCCGCGCGCTCTCGGGACCGTCGTCGCGATAACGCTGCGCACTCATAGAGTCACACTGCGCTGAACTCGCGTCAAGCCATTTCCGAAAAGTCGGACTTGGTGGAGGTGAGTGCGGCCTGGCGTGTCGAGCGGGCATGATCGTCAGGAGGAGCCGCAGGTGGCGACGTACGCCTCACCGGCGCCGACGAAGCGCAGCGGCCCCCCGGCGGCGGCGCCGACCGCGGCCTGTCCGGGCACCAGCGACACCGCGCCCGCCCCGTCGTCGACGGTGACCGTGCCGGTGCAGCACAGCACCACCCGGGGCCCGGGCGGCGACAGTGTCACCTCGGGCAGCTCGCTGCCCACCGTCACCCGGTGCAGCGCGAAGTCGTCCACCGGCACCGGCCAGCAGACCACCCCCGGCACCACCGGCCGGGGCCGCACCACCGGGTCGTGGAGCACCTCGAACCGCAGCACCCGCAGCAGCTCGTCCACGTCGATCCGCTTCGGGGTCAACCCGCCGCGCAGCACGTTGTCGCTGGCCGCCATGATCTCCACGCCGGTCCCACGCAGGTAGGCGTGCAGGTTCCCGGCGGGCATCCAGATCGCCTCGCCGCGCACCAGGCGTACCCGGTTGAGCAACAACGCCACCAGCACACCGGGATCGGCGGGATAGGCGGCCGCCAGCTCCGCGGCCAGCGCGGCGTCCGGACCGGCGACCGGCGCGGACGCCACAGCCTTCACCAGCCCGTCCCGCTCCTCGGCAGGCCAGGTCAGCAGCAGGCGTACGGCGTCACGCAGGCCCGCCGTACCGGTGCGCAGCGCGGCCACCACCGGCTCCAACGCCGGTACGCCGAAGGCGGCGAGCACCGCCGCCGCCTCCCCCGGCTCCCGGAAGCCGCAGAGCGCCTCCATCGGCGACAGCGCGACGAGCAGCTCCGGCTTGTGGTGCGGGTCGACGTAGTTGCGTTCGGCATGCGGCCGGTCCGCGTCCGCGGCGTGTCCGGCGCGGGCCTGCTCCCGATCGGGGTGGGCCTGGAGGCTCAGCGGCGCGTCCGCGGCGAGCACCTTGAGCAGGAACGGCAGCCGGGTGCCGAAACGGCCGACCACCTGCTCGCCGAGCCAGTGCCCCGGCTCGGCGAGCAGCAGGTCGGTCAGCGCCACCCGGCCGCCGCCGCGGTCGACCGTGGCCGGGGCGCCCGGGTGGGCGCCCAGCCACAGCTCGGCCTCCGGCTCGTCACTCGGCACCGGGCGGCCCTGCAACTCGGCGATGGCCGAGCGGGACCCCCAGGCGTAGTTCCGGACCGGTCCGTACAGCGGTTCCACGAATCAGCTCCCGTGCCGCCCGGCCACCCCGCCCGACTCGGACTCCGGCACCGCAGTGGTCGCGGCGCTGCCGCTGCCGGCCCGCTCCGCGGCGGCGCTGTAGATGTCCGGCTCCAGGTAGATGACCCGCGCGGCCGGCACCGCGGCCCGGATCCGGGCCTCGACGGCGTTGATGCCCCGGGCCAGCTCCTCGGCGTTGTCGCAGGCCGGCACACCGATCTTCGCGGCCACCATCAGCTCCTCGGGACCGAGGTAGAGCGTCTTCATGTGGATGATCCGCTCGACCTCCGGGCCGTCCGTGACGGCCTTCTCGATCGCCGCGACGTCGTGCGCCTCGGCGCCCTCACCCAGCAGCAGGCTCTTGGTCTCGATGGCGAGGATGATCGCGATGACGACCAGCAGGACACCGATCATCGCGGTGCCGATCGCGTCCCACTCGCCGTTACCGGTGATCAGCGTAAGGCTGACGCCGAAGAGGGCGAAGATCAGACCCACCAGCGCGCCGAGGTCCTCCAGGAGCACGACCGGCAACTCGGGGGCCTTGGCGCGGCGCACGAAATGCACCCAGGACTGGTTGCCCCGGATCCGGTTGGACTCCACGATCGCGGTCCGGAAGGAGAACGACTCCATGATGATCGCCGCCACCAGCACGACCACCGGCACCCACTGCCACTCGGTGATGCCCTCCGGGTGCGACCACTTGTGGTACGCCTCGTAGAGCGCGAACAGGCCGCCGACGCTGAACAGCACGATGGACACGATGAACGCGTAGATGTACCGCTCACGGCCGTAGCCGAACGGGTGCTGGGGGGTCGCCTCCCGCTTGGCCCGCTTGCCGCCGAGCAGCAGCAGGCCCTGGTTGCCCGAGTCGGCCACCGAGTGGATCGACTCGGCCAGCATCGACGACGAGCCCGTCAGCAGGAACGCGATGAACTTGGTGATGGCGATGCCGACGTTGGCCAGCAGGGCGGCGACGATCGCCTTCGTCCCGCCATTAGCACTCACTGGTTCGACAGCTCCTTCATCTCGGTGATGGCCGGAACGGCCATCGGGTCCAGGCCGTGTGCCAGGGCGAGGTAGACCGATGCGAAGTCCGGCACGGCGATCAGCGAGGCGAGCCGCTCCAGCGCGGAGCCGCCCTCGGCGGTCACCACGTCGCAGCGCACCCCCCGCCGCTCGGCCAGGGTCTGCACCGCGTCCGCGCGGCGCTCCTCGACCGCGAGCGGCTCGTCGCTGTCGTCCTCGGCGTTCAGACCGCCGTCCCGCAGCAGCACCAGCCGCAGCCGGGTGCCACTCGGGGCTTCCTGATCGGGGTCGGCGAAGATGTCCCGCTCCCCCTCCACCAGGCCGCCGAAGACGCCGTCGAGCAGACCGACCCGACCCCGGCCGGCCTCGCCGAGCGCGCCGGAGACCACCGGGTAGCGGGCGTTGGCGGACAGGGTGTCGCCGAAGCGGCGGGCCGCGACGGTGGCCAGCGGGGACGATCCCCAGACGATCGGGACCGATCCGGCCAGGCCGAGCGCGAGCGACTTCGCCGGGTTCACGAAGGACTCCGCCGTCGGGCGGCAGCGGTCGGCTTCCGCGTCGAGACGCGCCGCCGTCTCCGCCAGATCCGCCTCGTTCACCTTCACGAGGCCGAGCGTACGGGCGGCGAGCAGAACCGGCACGGTGAGCGCCCAAAGGCTGGCCCGGGCCGGTGCACGCCGGGGCACCGGGATGAACGGCGCGCGAGCGCGCTCGGCGACCGACTGCAACTGGGAATCCGGTGCGCCCACGGCGACCAGCCGGGCGCCCCGGCGGTGCGCGGCCTCGGCGGCGCCGAGCGCCTCGGGGCTACGACCGGAGGCGCTGACGGCGATGACCACGTCCGCGGCACCCACCCAGCCGGGAACGCCGGCGCTGCGGTGCGGGATGACCGGCACCGGGCAGCGCGGACCGGCCACCGTGGCCAGCACGTCACCGGTCCGGCCGGCGGTGCCGATGCCGGCGATGACGACCGCGCGGGGCCGCCCCTCGTCGGCCAGCACCGCCAGGTTCGCCTCGGCGGCCAGGGAGGCCGACTCGCGGACCTGCGCACCGCCCGAGGCGGTGTGGCGCAGCATCCCACCCGGATCGTGCTCGGCGAGCGCGTCCGGGTTGTCCAGCAGGGCCTCGTCGGGGTCGCGGCGACCGCTCACACCGGCCGTACCGTCGATCACGACCGCTCCGCCCGGCCCGGACGTGCTTCGTCCAGCAGCAGCACCGGGACGTCGTCACGCACCTCGAAGACCCGGCCGCACTCGGTGCAGGTCAGCGTCTGCGCCTGTGCGTCGTAGTCCAGCGGGGCGTGGTGCGTGTCCGGGCAGGCGAGGATCTCCAGCAACTGCGGGTCCAGGGCCACGGCGCGGCTCCTTCCACGTGTGCGGTGTCACCGGTCGGCGGTGCCGACCGGGCGCAGGCGATCTTATCGGCGAACGCTGTCGAGCACCTCGTCGCGGAGGGAGATCATCCTCGCGCGGGTCGGCGCCTCGACGTTCAGCCGCAGCAACGGCTCGGTGTTGGAGGCACGGAGGTTGAACCACGCGCCGTCCGGGAAGCGCAGCGTGAGCCCGTCCATCTCGTCGACCTCCGCGTCCGGGTACGCCGCCCGCACCTCGGCCACCTTGGCGGCCTGGTCGGCCACCGTGGAGTTGATCTCGCCGGAGGCGACGTACCGCTCGTACTCGCCGGCCAGCACCGACAGCGGCAGCGACTGCTCGCCCAGCGCGGCCAGGGTGTGCATGGCGGCGAGCATGCCGGTGTCGGCGAACCAGAAGTCCCGGAAGTAGTAGTGCGCGGAGTGCTCGCCCCCGAAGATGGCGTTGGTCCGGGCCATCTCGGCCTTGATGAAGGAGTGCCCGACGCGGGCCACCACCGGGTTGCCGCCCTGCTCGCGGATGATCTCCGGCACCGCGCGGGACGTGATCAGGCCGTGGATCACCGTGGAGCCGGGGTGCTTCGCCAGCTCGCGGGCCGCCACCAGCGCGGTGATCGCCGACGGCGACACCGGCTCGCCGCGCTCGTCCACCACGAAGCACCGGTCGGCGTCGCCGTCGAAGGCGAGCCCGATCTCGGCGCCGTGCTCCACCACCGCGCGCTGGAGGTCGACCAGGTTCTTCGGGTCCAGCGGGTTGGCCTCGTGGTTGGGGAAGGTGCCGTCCAGCTCGAAGTAGAGCGGCACGATCTCCAGCGGCAGCGCCGGCAGGGCGGCGTCACCCAGCACCGTCGGCACGGTCCAGCCACCCATGCCGTTGCCGGCGTCGACCACCACCTTCAGCGGCCGGATGCCGGAGAGGTCGACCAGCTTGCGCAGGTAACCCGCGTAGTCGGCCCGCAGGTCGCGCTGCTCGGCCGGGGCGGCGCGCTCCCCCGCCCCCCGGATGGCGCCCGAGTCCAGCAGCGCCTGCGCCCGGTCACGGATCTCGGCCAGCCCGCTGTCCTGCCCGACCGGACGCGCCCCGGAGCGGCACATCTTGATGCCGTTGTACTGCGCCGGGTTGTGGCTGGCGGTGAACATCGCGCCGGGCAGCCCGAGCGACCCGGAGGCGTAGTAGAGCATGTCGGTCGAGGCCAGGCCCAGCTCGATGACCGTACGACCCTC
This sequence comes from Micromonospora sp. NPDC049497, assembly GCF_044465805.1. NCBI lineage: Bacteria > Bacillati > Actinomycetota > Actinomycetes > Micromonosporales > Micromonosporaceae > Micromonospora > Micromonospora sp. NPDC049497. The sequence continues at coordinate 67,383 of NZ_JBITMC010000023.1, forward strand.
GCCCCGGACGCCGGCGGCGAAGGCGGCGGCGAGACCGGGGCCGCTGGCACGCATGTCGTGCGCGATCAGCACCGCATCGCCCGGCTCGCCGGAGTCGTTCAGCACCTGCGTGAACGCGACCCCGAGCGCCTCGGCCACCCGCTCGTCCCACTGGTCCGGCACCGTCCCGCGGACGTCGTAGGCCTTCACGATCTGGGACAGATCAGACACCGGTCTCGCTCCTCGCGCCGCAGGTCGTCAACGACCCTGAGCGTATCGGAGGGTCACCGCAGCCCCCGGCTCAGCCGGGCAGCCGGGGCATGAACACCGTGTGGTCGCCCTCGCCGGCCGAGGCCGGCGGAGGGCCGGGCCGCCCCGGCTGGGACGGTCCCGCGCCCGGCTCCGCCGGCGGCTGGTCGGCAGCCGGCGGGGACGAGACCGGGGTGCCGTACTGCCCCGGCACCGGCGGCCGGCCGGACGCCGGTGGCGCCGACACGGGCGCACCGTAGTGGCCGGGGGCGGGCGGCGCGGAGGTGGGCGCGGCCGGCGGGGCGCCGTAGGTGGTGGGCGGCGGCGCGCCGGCACCGGGGCGCGGCATGACCTGCGTGGCGTCGGCCGGGGCGGCCGGGGCGGTCGGGCGGGCACCGTAGACGCCGCCGGTGGGGCGGGCGCCGCCGTACACGGCGGGCTGGGCGGGCGGCTGCTGCCCGTACACACCACCGGGCTGGACCGGGCCGGTGGCCGGCCCTCGCCCGGAGCCGTAGGTGCCGGCGGACCTGCTGTCCGTCACCTGCGCCCGGTCCTCCCGGAAGCGACGCACCAGGAGCACGATGAGGACGATCCCGACGGCGACCATGGCCAGTCCGAAGAACAGGATCGGGGACGCGCCGGACGACTCCTGGGCCACGTTCCGGGTGGCGCCGCCGGCCGGCTCGGCGAGCGCGGCCACCGGCGTGTCCTCGTCGGTCACCGGTACGGTGGCGACCGCGCTCGGGGTGGGGGACGGCTTCTTCGACGGCGTCGGTGTGGCGGACGCGCGCCCACCCTCGACCCGCGAGGTGTCGCTGCCCCGGGCGAGCACCTGCCCGAGGGCGCCGGTGGCCTCGCCGCCGACGGTCAACCGGCCGCCGGAAACGGACGCCGCGAAGGCCAGCCGGTACCGCACCGTGACGCTCTTGTCCTTGCACAGGCGTGGGTTCGGCGGCGCGGTGGCCGCCGTGGCGACGCCGCCACCGGCATCGGACAGTGGCACCGGGAACCACCGGCCGCCGTAGTTGACCTGCACGGCGACCTGGTCGGCGCGGAGGCCGTCGAGCCGCAGGGACAGGGCGGTACGCAGCAGCACGCACCCGTCGCTGCGCTTGCGGACCTCCAGCGAGGCGCCCTCCGGGGAACCACCGGCGGTGTAGCTGCCGGCGGCGCGCATCCGGACGGAGTCGTCCTCGGCGAGCGCCGGCGACGCGCCGAGGGTGACGGAGCCAGCCACCAACGCGCAGACCGCCGCAAGTCGCGCCGCGTGCCGACGTACCATGATCACCTCGCCGTTTCCTCCCCCATCCGGGGATCCGCCGGTCAGGCTACTACCGGTGCCGGGTAGGCCTCGGTCATTGAATGCCCCGGATGTGCCCTGGATTACCCCGGCCGGGCGTCCGCCACGCACGGGCCGGCGCGCCGGGTCAGCCCCCCGTGCGACGCGGCCGTGTTCGACCTTCAGCGCCGTGGCGCGGCGGCGGCCAGCGCGTCGCGGCAGAGCCGGTCGGCGGTACGGGTGGTCTCGGGCAGCCGGAAGCGCGGCGTCAGCGCCAGCACCCGCGCGGTCGCGGTGTCCAGGCTCACGCGGTGGCCGACGCTGACGAAGACGGGCTTCACCCCGTCCCGGGTCCGCAGCACCCGACCGACGACCTCGCCGCCGTCCGACAGCGGTGTCCACGCGCCCCGCCGCTCCCCCGGTGGCGTCCACTCGCCGACCAACGGCGTCTTGCCCACCCCGATGGCCGGCAGGCCGGTGACCACGCCCAGGTGACAGGCCAGCCCGAACCGGCGCGGATGGGCCAGGCCGTGGCCGTCGCAGACCAGCAGCTCCGGCCGGACCCGCAGGCGCTCCAGCGCGTCGAGCAGCGCGGGCAACTCCCGGAAGGCGAACAGGCCCGGGACGTACCCGAACGCCGGCCGGCCCACCGCGACCGCCGAGTCCACCACCGCGAGGGTCCGGGCGTCGAGGACGGTCACGGCCGCCGCCAGCCGGTCACCCTCCTCGGCGTACGCGACATCCAGGCCGGCGACCGTCGCCGGCGCCTCCGGTCCCGGCCCGACCAGGTCGACCAGCGGTCGCAGCCGGTCCTGCACGGCGAGCGCCTCCGCGACCGTCCCGGGAACGACCAGCCGCGGTCCGCGCGCGGGCGTCGACCCGACACCGTCGTCCCGCACGTCCGGCACCGTCACGCGGCGATCGTACGGCGCGCTCGGATCCCGGGTCCGTCGGCTGTGACACGCGATGGTTGTGGCTCGTCGGCTGCCGGTCCGTTCGCTGACTATCGCGGGCCTGGTGTCCGATGACACACAGCCATAGAGTGACGACGATCGGTCTGTGCGTGGCCCGGGAACACGACGGTGAGGCGATGGCGGGGCGGAGAGCACTCATGGTCGTGCTGGCGGCACTCGGCGCGGTGCCCCTGGTGACAGGGTTGGCCGGGCTTCTCATCGGGCCGGCCTTCATACCCGGCGGCGCGTCGACCCCGGTCAGCGTCGACAACAACTACCGCTTCGTCGTCGCCTACTGGCTGGCGGCCGGCGTCGGGCTCTGGTGGTCACTGTTCCGGCTGGAGCAGCGGGCGATCGTCACCCGGGCGATCCTCGTGATCGCGGTCGTCGGCGGGTTCGGCCGTTTGATGTCGGTCATGGCCGTGGGCTGGCCGAATCCGGTGTTCGGGACCGCGTTGGTGTTGGAACTCGTCGGGCTGCCGCTCGTCGTCTGGTGGCATGCCCGGGTGGTGCGCGCAGGCGTCGGGCACCGCGAACCCGTCACGGTGGGTCAGCCGGTCGAGTAAGCCGCGCGGCGGCGGCGAGCCGGGCTCAACCACCCGTTCGAACGCCGCACAAGAGAGATCTCTCCGGCTGAGAGAACCGCCGCAGCCAGCGCATGCCACGTGCTCACGTGCGCCGGGCCGCCAACCGCAGGACACCAGCAGTGTCGACCAGTACGTGAACGGCCCTGCTAGTTCCCGTAGTTCCCGCGCACCCACCGAGGCCAACACGATCGACGAACTTCTTTCCCAACCGGATCAACTGCACTTCGCCACCTTGCAGAGCTACCGCGGAATGTCCCTATGGGCCGCGTCAGCGAGGGCCGGGTCAGCCGCGGGGTCCCCATCCAACTTGAGCATCTCCTCGAACATTGCGAAGGTTCTGCGTTGGATTCCCGCAATCAAAGCCACCTCCGTCGGTGTGGGCCGGCGCCGCTCGTGGGCCTGTGTCTCCCTGATCGCTCGGACTGTCTCATACAGCGCGAACACAGGAGCCTCGCCGCGGAGGTAGTAACCACGATCATGCTCGGTCAACTGTATGAACTCGTCCACCGTCAACTCCTCGATCTCGTCGTCGCCGCCGAGAAGCAGTTTGTCGACGAGGTGGTTGGCAGCAACCCAGCCGCCCGTGTCCTTGGAGAGACGGAACGCGACTGCACGGTCGCCCTCCGACTCGATGACCTTCACCGGCGACTCGTAGTAGCTGTAGAAGGCGGGGAGAACCAGGTCGGCAGGCAGGTCATTCATGTCGTTGCTCCACTCCACGATCTTCCAACGCCTGCTGATAGGCCTCCCGCCCACGACGAGTCAGAGCGTTATGCAAAGCGCGCTCGCCAGGGCTGAGAGGACGGTCTTGGCCCTCGGCCAACGCGTCGAGGTCCCGCCGAACTTCATACAGCGCGTGCTCCCACTTGCCTACCTCCTCCACACCTACCAGGTGGAGGCGCAGTTCACCGATGTGCCCGTTGGCCAGTTCCAGGTTGAGGAGCACGTCCCGGTAGCCACTCCTCTGGGGCTTGAGAAAACGGTCCTTGATGCCCACGACGACAACGTCGGGCTCCCCGTCAAGTTCCTCCAAAGCCCGGTAGACATCCTCGATCGCCGCGAACTCAACCTTCGCTGCCGCTAGATCCTTGAGCCTGGAAGCGTCGTTGTCGTACTCGACAAGCTTGTCGTCCACACGGTCGCGGCCCTTTGGCTTGACCCGCCAACCCGGCTTCCCGCGCCCATCGGCCAGCCTGCAGGCAATTTCGTTCAACTGCTGTTGAGCCTCGACAGCGGCCATACGAAGCGTACGGACGTACTCTGACCGGTAGTGGTCATCATGACGACGGGATGCATCGAAGCCTGCTTGGACGGGCGATCGTCCGAAGAAGGCCAATCGCTCGCTGATCTCCCGCTGCCAGTCGGCAAGGATCGCGGGACGCGGCCTGGGAATTTTCTCCTGCGCCACCACCTCCACGCCCCGGCGATCGAGTTCGTCAAGAACATCACCAAGGACATCTATCGCGTGCCCTTGTTTCGCAAGTTGCTGAAAGGTCACGGGCCTCGCCGTCAACGACTCCAGGAGTTCCGGGTTCCCCAGCACCATACGAACCAGTTCTGGCCTGTCCACCGACGCCCAGATCAATGTCGAAGCTAACCCCGGCTCACCCGACGACCGTTCCTGCCAGCACCTTTCGAGCATCCGTTGCACCTTCGGCTCTCGAAAGAACCGGACAAGATCACCGACGTCTGCTTCGCTTAGATGCGGCGCCAGCGTCCGGAGCGCCGGGGGCTGCAGGCTCGCCGCCCAGTGAATGGGGCTGAGCCCTGTCGCCAATGCTTGGTCGAGATTGGCTCTGGCCATCAAGACATTCCTGGCCTGGTGGCCGCTCTCCCCGTGCGGGCGCGGCAATCCACCCGCGCTCTGAAGGCTCTCAGGAAGCGGCGACGGCCCACCATCTGGTACATGTGGCGCTCTTTGGTGCTCGGCGGAGCCCGGGCCGGCCAACAGGTGCATCCGGTTCAGGTACGGCTCGCCGTACCCCTGGTGCTCCCGCGCTGGCGGGTACTCCGGCAGGTCCGGCCGTTGGCTGAACAACCCGCGCCGCAACCCTGCCAGTGGCATCGGCCTGGCGTCGGGGCCCAGGATCAGGACGTCGGCGTCGATCGCGTTTCGGCTGTGCTGGTGACCACGATGCCCGCCCAACGGCTTGTCGGAGATCTCCCCCGACTGCGGATCGAGGTGGAGCACCGTGCCGTTCTGGTTCAGAGCGACCCAGATGTGCGAACCGCCGCCCTCCCACTGGTTGATGACGAACGCGAAGCTCCCGTGCCCGCCGATGACCAACTGGTCGTGCAGGTTCCGGTAGCCGGCGTCCAGCGCCTGCTTCGGATGGACCGGCGACGTCCCGTCGCTGGGCGCGCACAGGCGCTGGAAGCGTCCGCCGGTGACGTCCTCGATCCGCGCGGGTCCGTTCGCCTCCCCGTCGAGTGGGCGCGTCACGTTGCCGTTCTCGTACGCATCGAAGGTCCGCGGGGCCGCCACCCGAGGCCGGCCGTGTACCCACGTGTCGAAGAGCGACAGCGTGCAGTCGAGACAGTTGATGCCCCGGGTCGGATCGGCCTGCGGCCCCCCGTCGTTCATGAGCCGGAACCAGCCGCCCCGGCGTGGATCGGCGGTACGTGCGACGCTGCCGTTCGGGTGCCGCGGCATCTGCCGCTCCACGTCGGTCTGGTGCAGCGCCAACGGCGGGCGCAGGCCGCCCCGGACCCCGTATCGGCGGGTGTGGTCGATCGGCGGTGGATCGTCGTCACCGGTCAGAGCGGAGCGGTTTCCCGTGTCGACCGCCCCGAGCGTGAGGTCACCGACGTCGTCATTGATCGATCGGAAGTCCTCCTTTCCGACCTCGACGACGACCGGGGTCACAGTGCCGCTGAGCACCGCCTCTGCTTCGTCGAAGTGCTTGCCGTACTGCTGGGTCGCCTCGTCGGCGGCCTCCTGCCAGGCATGCGAGGCTCTGGTCAGTCCCGCCCGGCGCAGACGCAACGCCTGTGCCGCGAACTCGTGCGCTCGCCGGTAGTTCTCGTCAGCCAGGGCCCTCAGCCGGGCGACCTCCCGGAACCGGCGCTTCTCCTCATGCCGCTCCCGTTGGGACTCGTAGTAGCCCCGGTAGCGACGCCGCTCGAAGGCGTCCCGATCGGCGGCCCACTGCGCGGCGTACCACTCGGGGGTGCGCGGCCGGAGGGCGTCGGGCCCGCCGCGTCCCGACGCCGGTGCGATCCCGACCCCGCTGCTTCCGCCCAGGGCGTCCGCCGGCGGAGGCGCGGGTGCTGCCGGGCCCGTCCGCGGCGGGGCCGTCTCGGTCGGGTGGCGCGGCGCGGTGCTGCCGACGCCGTCGGTCGGCGTGGTCGCGGAGGTCGTCGGCACCGGCGGCGAGGGCACCGCCGTCACGGTCGGTCCGGCCGTCGCCGGGGACATCGTCGGCCCGGCCTCCGCGGTGACCGGGTACGGGGTGGAGCCGCTCGTCGGTGGTCCACCCGTCGTCACGGTGGGGGCGGCGGCGCTCGACGGTCCGTCGACCGGCGGCGGAGCGGGCGAGGTGACCGGGCCGTTCGGCGGCGGCGCCACCGGTGCGGAGGAGGTCAGGGTCGGGGTGTCCGACAGGCGGTACGGCGAGGTGACGGTCGGATCGCCGGCGAGACCGTGCGGCGACGTGATCGACGGCGCACCGGCGGACGTCGGGACGGTGGTGTGCGACTCGGGCGGCACAGGTGGGCCCGCCTGGTGCCCGACCAGGGCGGTCGCGTCCGGGCGGACGGCGGTTTCCCCGCGCACGCCGGCACCGACCGGATCGGCCGCCGGGGAGTTGTTCGTGCCGGCGCTCCCGGCCTGGGCCGTGACCGTGCCCCCGTCCGCTACCGGCGGGGCCTCGGGCAGGCGGGGTGCGGGAGCGACGTCGGACCCGGGCGGCATGGTCGAGGGGGTGCCGCCGTCCAGCGCGGTTGGCCCGGCCCCGGCCGCTCCGCCGACCTGCGCCGACAGGTCGGGAGGCGGGGCGACGCGGAGGTCCGCCGGTGTCGTGGGCAGACCGGCCAGGGCACTCATCCGGCCGTCGAGCCGGGCCTGCAATGCCGCGTCGGCCTGTGTCGTGGCGGAACCCCGGACGCCGGAGGCGGCGGCGCGCGCGGCGTCCTCCAACGAGGTCGGCCCCTGGCCGGTGGCCAGGCTCGCGGCCTGCTCGGCGAGCACCTCGCCGGTCATCTCCCGGCCGACGTGCTCGCCGATCCGCGCACCCCGGCCGGTAGCGTGCCGTCCCAGACCAGCGAGCGGTGCGACGGCACCGCCGGCCAGGCCACCGACGGCCGAGGTGCCGAGTTCCGCGAGGTCCAGGCCGTGCCGGCGGCCGGTCGAGTTCTGGTACGCCTGCGTCGCGAGGCTGACCCCCGCCTCCTCGCCCGCCTCGTAGAGCCCGCTGACCCCGGCGCGCCGGGCCAGCCCGCGCATCCCGCCCTTCGTGACCTCCTTGGCGGCCCGCTCCCCGGCCTCCTTGAGCCCCTGCCTGAGAGCCTTCCGCGCGAGCTGTGCCATGAGTCGCTTGAAGATCTGCTGCACGATGGCCCGGGTGGCGGCGATCGCCGCGGCGGCGGCCGGCGAGGCGGCACCGGCCGTGAGCACCGTCGCCACGGCGAGCCCGAGCAGCTCGACCACCAGGATGCCCAGCTCGATCCAGACCTCGAGCTTCGCGCCCTCGATGTCGCAGCCGCACTCCTCGACCAGGCGACCGAGATCGGTGCTGATCGCGAGCAGCACCGGCAGCGGCGCGTCGTCGCCCTCGGCGACCCGCCGCCAGGCCTGGTCGAAGGCCGTGGCGACCGCGCCGACCCCGCCGTAACCGTTCCCGACCTCGGTCGCGGCGGTGATCGCGTCGGTCTGCGGGCCGGCCAACGCGGCGGCCACCCCGTACCACTGGTCCGCCAGGTCCCACACCGCGCGCTCGTTGCCGTCCGGCCACTCGACCCCGACCACCCAGTCGAGGGCTTCGTAGATCCAGCCGGGCAGCTCCCAGGGCGAGAAGTCGAGCGGGTGCGGAATCGGGCTGGGCAGCACGGTCATCCCGGACTCCTCCGGCGATCAGGGCTCGGAACGCCGGTCGGCCACCTGGCCGAGGCGGCCGGCGCTGGCAGCGTCGGTCTGCACGTTGGCCTCGACCGAGCGGACGACGTCCGCACCGAGACCGGCCAGGTGCTGTCCCACGCCCTCCCAGGCCCGTAGCACTACCTCCTCGAAGCCGCGGTACCGCTGCTCGAAGGTCGCGCCGATGTCGTCCTTCCCCCAGGGCCGCTGGGCACTGGCCGCCGCGATGTCGCCGCCCTCCCGCCGCCGGGCCGCCACGAACGCCTCACCCGCCACCGAGAGATCGGCACCAGCGCGCCGGGCGCGCTCGGGATCGAGCCACAGGAGACCGTCCATCACTCCTCCCGCCGCAGCGCCGCGTCGGCCCGACCGAGCAGGGAACCGAAGTCGCCGGTCCGCAGGAACTCCACCGGCCCGGACCCGCCCGGCAGGTAGGTGGCCACCAGTTGCCGGGTCTCCTCCGCCGCCGTGGCGCCGGCCCGCTGCACCGTCTCGGTGATCGCGCGACTGAGCCCCTTGGCGTCCCGCTCCTGGTAGACGGCGGGGCTCACCTCGACCTGGATCACCTCGCCCCGGGCCCCGACGACGGCCGTCACCCGACCGTCGGACGAACGCTCGGTCACCCGCAGCTCGGTCAACCGCGTCTGCAGCTCGTCCAGTCCGGACCGTAGCCGCTGGTACTGCCCGTACACGTCGTCGAACCGTGCCCGCAGCGCACGGTTGGCGTCCCGGTCCACGTTCTCAGCCAACGTCACCCTCCCCGGTCACGGTCGGTAGGGCGAACCATACCGGGCGCCACAATCCCATGGGGGTCCGGTAGTTTCAGGCTCGTGATCGACCGCCAGCAGGCCGAGCAGCTCGCCGCCGTGTGGGCCCGCCGGGATTCACAGCGCCTGGGTTACGAGTGCCGCCCGTCGGTCGACGAGTTCGACCTGGGCTTCGTCATCACGTCGTCCGTGTCGCCCGACGTCCGGACGGTCCCCGGCGACCTACCGACCACAGTGGTCGACAAGCAGACCGGCGAGGTGAGCACCTGGCCCCGGGTGTCGATCCAGCAGGTCGAACGCATGTACCGCCGGAGCCGCCCGGAGGGTCCGCCCGCGCCGCGTACGGTCGACCCCGCCGGCCAACTGCTCCGCGAGATCCGCCGGCTCCCCACCCCGACCACGGCCGCCCACCTCAGCGTGGACGGCCGGTTGTACCGCGCCCAGGGCGCGAAGGGCGACATCGAGCTCAACCACCACCCGCTGGTCCGCCGGTACCTCGACGATCTGCCACCGGGCCACCTCGTCCGCGGCGGGGACCGCCACGCCGAGCTGATCGTCGTCTCGGACGTCCTGCACGAGTACGACCACCGACGGGCCGCCGAGGGCATCGAACCGATGGGCATGGCCGACGCGACGGCCCTGTTCAGGACCGCTCGCTTCGAGATCTTCCGGGTCCGCGAACCAGGCGACCCGCACGGCGGCCCGACCGACCAGCCCTGCGATTCGTGCACCAACGTCCTCGTGCAGTTCAACGTCCTGCCGTGGTCCGATCGCGCCTACACCGAGCCGTGGTTTCCAGAGTCCCAGCCGGACCCGGACCCGGGCCGTTTCCCGCCGGACGTCGCCAACTCGCTCGTGGCCGCCGGATGGCAGCCGCACTTCGGGGACGAGGTCCTGGCCACCGCCGGAGTACGGGACGTCACGGCAGTGCCGGGCCAAACCCATGAGCACTCCGTCTTCCCCGCCGTCATGACGACTCTCACGGCCTTTCCGAGCCTGGTGGGCGGGCGTCTCGGCCCAGGTGAGGAGGTATGGATTTCCCGCTTCGACATCCGCCCGCACACCGTCGCGCACACCGCCGACACCCTGGCCGACTTCGGTGCGGTGCTCGGCGTACGGCTCTTCCCCATCGGCACCGAGCGGCAGGACAGCATCATCGCCGTGGACGAGCGGGGTCGGATCTTCGCGCTGGACCAGGCCGGTGAGTGGTTCCTCGGTGCGGACGTCGACGCGGCCCTCACCACGCTCCTGCTCGGCCGCGCCCCGGCCCGGGTCCGCGACGACGGGACCTGGTGACGCGCCGCATGCCGACGCCCCCCGTTAACAAGGGGCCCTTCCTATACACCAGGCGTTAAGAAGGTGCCCTTCCTTACTCGCGCTACAACTCGACGCCGGTGAGGACGAGCACCCGGACGTCGGTGTAGTCCTCCATGGCGCTGCGCAGGCCCTCCCGCCCGACGCCGCTGCCCTTGAACCCGCCGTACGGCATCTGGTCGGCCCGGTACGACGGGACGTCGCCGACGATCACGCCGCCCACCTCCAGCGCCCGGTGCGCCGCGAACGCCACGTCCGTCCGGTGCGTGAAGACGCCCGCCTGCAACCCGTACGCCGAGTCGTTGACCGCCGCGAACGCGGCCCGGTCGTTCTCGACGCGGGCGACGACCAGCACGGGCCCGAAGACCTCCTCGGCGCAGACCTTGGCGTCGGCGGGCACTCCGGTGAGGACGGTCGGCGGGTAGGTGGCACCCTCGCGCCGGCCACCCACCTCGATGGTCGCGCCGGCGGTGACCGCCTCGTCTACCCAGGCCTCGACCCGTTCGGCGGCGGCCTCGGACACCAGCGGCCCGACGTCGGTCAGCTCGGACGTGGGATCGCCCGTCCGCAGTTCCTGGACGGCGGCGACCAGCCGGGGCAGGAAGGCGTCGTAGAGCCACTCGTGCACGTAGACCCGCTGCACCGCGATGCAGGACTGCCCGGCCTGGTAGTTGGAGAAGGTGGCGATGCGGTGGGCGGCGAAGGTGAGATCCTCGTCGGTGTTCCAGTCCTCGCAGATCACCGCCGCCGCGTTGCCGCCCAGCTCCAACGTCACGTGCTTGTCCGGGACCGAGCGGCGGATGGCCGCGCCGACCGGGCCGGAGCCGGTGAACGACACCACCGGCAGCCGTGGGTCGGCGACGAGGTCGGCGGCGCGCTCGTTCGGCAGCGGCAGCACCGAGAACATGCCCGCCGGCAGGTCGGTCTCGGCGAGCAGTTCACCGAGCAGCAGCGCCGACAGCGGGGTGGCCGGGGCCGGCTTGACGATGATGGGTGCGCCGACGGCGATGGCCGGGGCGACCTTGTGGGCGACCAGGTTGAGCGGGAAGTTGAACGGCGCGATCCCCAGGACGGGACCGCGCGGCACCCGTCGGACCAGGGCGATGCGCCCGGTGGCCGACGGATCGGTGTCGAGGCGTTGCAGCTCACCGGAGAAGCGCCGTGCCTCCTCGGCGGCCCAGCGGAAGGTCGAGACGGCCCGGCCGACCTCGGCGCGCGCCCACTTGACCGGCTTGCCGTTCTCGGCGGTGATCAGCGCCGCGACCTCGTCGGCCCGCTCGGCGAGGCGCCGGGAGACGTGGTCCAGGGCCGCCGCCCGGGCGTGCGCCGGCAGGGCCGCGGCCTCCGCGGCCACTCCGGCGGCTGCCGCGACGGCCGCCTCGACCTGGTCGGCCGTGGCGAGGGTGGTACGACCGACAGCGCGCCCGTCGTACGGGTGGTGGACGGTCAACTCCTCCTCGCCGTGGACGGGACGGGAGGCGACGAAGAACGGTACGGACTCCACGTGGAGCAGCGTAGACGACGGACGAGTCGACGGAAACAGTCGCCACAGCCCTTGTCTGCCGCGAATTCAGTAGCGAAGATGGCATACACATTGCGATAACCGCCGCAGACCGCACCCCCGGAACCCCTCGGAGTGATCCCGTCATGAGCGACCAGCAGCAGCTGCGCAACTTCGTCAACGGCGAGTACGTCGAGCCGGCCGACGGCGGCTACGCCGACCTGATCGACCCCTGCACCGGTGAGGTGTTCGCGCAGGCGCCGGTCTCCGGCCCCGCCGACGTGGACGCGGCGATGCGGGTCGCCGCCACGGCCTTCGAGAGCTGGCGGGACACCACGCCGGGTGAGCGGCAGAAGGCGCTGCTCAAGCTCGCCGACGCGGTCGAGGCCCGCGCGGCGGAGCTGGTCGACGCCGAGGTACGCAACACCGGCAAGCCGCGTCAGCTCACCGCCGACGAGGAGTTGCCCCCGTCGGTGGACCAGTTCCGGTTCTTCGCCGGTGCCGCGCGCCTGCTGGAGGGCCGCTCGGCCGGTGAGTACATGGCCGGGCACACCTCCTACGTGCGGCGCGAGCCGATCGGTGTCTGCGCCCAGGTCACCCCGTGGAACTATCCGCTGATGATGGCGGTCTGGAAGATCGCCCCGGCTCTCGCCGCTGGCAACACGGTGGTGCTGAAGCCGTCGGACACCACGCCGGTGTCGACCCTGCTGCTGGCCGAGATCGCGTCGGAGTTCCTCCCGCCGGGCGTCTTCAACGTCGTCTGCGGCGACCGGGACACCGGTCGTACGCTGGTCTCCCACCCGACGCCGCAGATGGTGTCGATCACGGGCTCGACCCGCGCGGGCATGGAGGTCGCCTCCGCGGCGGCGCCGGACCTGAAGCGCACGCACCTGGAGCTGGGCGGCAAGGCCCCCGTGGTCATCTTCGACGACGCCGACATCGAGGCGGCGGCCGAGGCGATCGCGATGGGCGGCTACTTCAACGCCGGCCAGGACTGCACCGCGGCGACCCGGGTGCTGGCCGGTCCCGGCATCCACGACGACTTCGTGGCGGCCCTGGCCGACCAGGCCCGCAACACGAAGACCGGCGCCCCCGACGACGCCGACGTGCTGTACGGGCCGCTGAACAACGCCAACCAGCTCGCCCGGGTCAGCGGCTTCGTGGACCGCCTGCCGGACCACGCGGACCTGCGGACCGGCGGATCCCGCCTCGGCGAGCGCGGCTACTTCTACGCCCCGACGGTGGTGTCCGGCGTCCGCCAGGACGACGAGATCATCCGTGACGAGGTGTTCGGCCCGGTCATCACCGTGCAGCGCTTCTCGGACGAGGACGAGGCGGTGCGCTGGGCGAACGGCGTCGACTACGGCCTGTCCGCGTCGGTGTGGACGAAGGACCACGGCCGGGCGATGCGGATGACCCGCCGCCTCGACTTCGGCTGCGTCTGGGTGAACACGCACATCCCGTTCGTCTCCGAGATGCCGCACGGCGGCTTCAAGCACTCCGGCCACGGCAAGGACCTGTCGGTCTACAGCCTGGAGGACTACACCCGGATCAAGCACGTCATGCACAACATCGAGGGCTGACCCACATGTCATCCTCCGAGGAACTGCACAAGCGGCGGGGCGCGGCGGTCGCGCGTGGCGTCGGCAGCGTCATCCCGTCCTACGTGGACCGTGCGTTCGGCGGCACCATCACCGACGTCGAGGGCCGGGAGTGGATCGACTTCGCCGCCGGCATCGCGGTGACCAATGTCGGCAACTCCGCGCCACGCGTCGTCGAGGCGGTGCGGGCACAACTCGAGCGTTTCACCCACACCTGCTTCATGGTCGCGCCGTACGAGTCGTACGTGGCGGTCTGCGAGCAGCTCAACACGGTGACCCCGGGCAGCTTCGAGAAGCGCTCGGCGCTGTTCAACTCCGGCGCCGAGGCGGTGGAGAACGCCGTGAAGATCGCCCGGCACGCGACCGGGCGACCGGCGGTGGTGGTGTTCGACCACGCGTACCACGGCCGGACCAACCTGACGATGGCGCTGACCGCGAAGAACATGCCGTACAAGCACCGGTTCGGGCCGTTCGCCGGTGAGGTCTACCGGGTGCCGATGTCGTACCCGCTGCGCGACGGCGGCCTGTCCGGCCCGGAGGCGGCCGCCCGGGCGATCGAGATGGTGGAGAAGCAGGTCGGCGCGGAGAACGTGGCGGCGCTGCTGATCGAGCCGATCCAGGGCGAGGGTGGTTTCGTCGTACCGGCGGCGGGGTTCCTGCCGGCGCTGCGCGAGTGGGCGACGGCGGCCGGGGTGGTCTTCGTGGCCGACGAGATCCAGACCGGGTTCTGCCGGACCGGGGACTGGTTCGCCTGCCAGCACGAGGGCGTCGAACCGGACCTGGTCACCCTGGCCAAGGGCATCGCGGGTGGCCTGCCGCTCGCGGCGGTGACCGGGCGTGCCGAGCTGATGGACGCGGTGCACGTCGGCGGCCTCGGCGGCACGTACGGCGGCAACCCGATCGCCTGCGCGGCGGCCCTCGCCAGCATCGAGACCATGCACGAGCTGGACCTGGTCGCCGCCGCCCGGCGGATCGAGGCGACGATGGTGCCCCGACTGCGCGCGATCGCCGAGCGCACCGGCGTCGTCGCCGAGGTACGCGGGCGGGGCGCGATGCTGGCCGTGGAACTGGTCCAGCCCGGCACCCGCACGCCGGACCCGGTCCGCACGGCGGCGGTGTCGGCGGCCTGTCATGCCGCCGGCCTGCTCACGCTGACCTGCGGCACCTACGGCAACGTCCTGCGGTTCCTGCCCCCGCTGGTCATCTCCGACGACGAGCTGTCCCGCGGCCTGGACATCCTCGACGCCGCCTTCGGCTGAGGCGCGCACCCGACGAGATCGTGCGGAAACACGGAAGTAGTGGCCTCCCATTGCGGCGGAGGCCACTACTTCCCCGATCGAGCGCGATCTTCGCCCGCCTAGCGCAGCACCTCGACCGTGTTGCGGCGGACCAGGTTCTTGCCCGGTTCACGGATCGCGTCCATCGCCGCCGCGTTGAGCAGCACGCAACTGCCCGACGGCCCGGTCACCGTCACGGTGACCGTCTTGCCGTTGTCCAGGTTCGTCACTCGCAGGCGCGTACCCACCGGGAACTGACCGCTGGTCGCGGCCGGCGTGCCGGCCTCGGCGGAGAAGGTGATCGCACCCGTGCAGGCCGACCGGGGCGCCGGACGGGAGGCGCCGGGGGACGCAGCGCCGGGCCGTGTCGAGTCGGGAGCCGGAGGTGCGGTGCCGCCGCCGTCCAGCACCTCGACCACGTTGCGCCGGACGACGTTCTTGCCGGGCTCCCGGACCAGGTCCATGGCGGCCGTGTTGAGCAGCACACAACTGCCCGACGGGCCGGTCACCGTCACCGTGGCCGCCTTTCCGTTGTCCAAGTTGGTCACCCGCAGTCGCGTCCCGACCGGGAACCGGTTGCTGGTCGCCGCCGGCGCACCCCCCTCGGCGGAGAAGGTCACCGAACCGGCGCAGGCCGAGGCCCGTGCGGGGGCGGTGTCCGCGAAACCCAGTCCGGTACCCACCGCCACCGCCGCCGCGGCGACCGCCGCCACACCGACCGCCAGTACGTGCTTCCGCTGCACCTTCACCGCATCTCCCGTCGTCCGACGCTCTGATGTCAGCGGGTACGGGCAGGGAGCACCGAACGGTTCAGCGGTTCCGGAAGGAATGTTTCGTATCACGCCCGAGGGGCCGGGCTCGATGTCCCGGCCCCCGACCGTCAGATGTCGTTGTGCCAGCCGCGTCTGATCTCGCCGGCCGGCCGCGGCTCGCCCTTGGCGACCACCCGCCAGAACCGGCCCGGCTCGGCATGGTCGCGCAGCGACACCTTGACCCCGACCCGTACCCGACGGTCGTCGGCCACCCAGGCGACCAGGTGGCGATCGTCGCTGACGAGCTGGAGCTGCACCATCATCCGTTCCCGCGTCCCGACCATCACGACCGCCCTCTCCGTGTCCCGTCGCGCCCTGTACGCGACGCACAGGATGCGGGCACCGCGGACGGCCCGGCAACCGGTATTGGCGATCGGGGGTGGGCTGCGTCACGATGGGGCCGAGGAGGTCGCCGATGGCTGACCCGTGGCTCGCCCTGGAGTTCGGCGTCGATCCGGTGGAGCGGATCGCGCAGGTCGGCGCCGCCCACGAGGCGTTCCTCGCCGCCGGGACCGCGCCGCAGCGGGTCCGCGAGGTGGTACGCCGGTCGTGGGAGCGGTCGGTGCTGCTGGACCCCGAGGGCACGCCGCCGGTCGACCTGACCGACGACGCGTTGGCGAGCTACCGCGCCGCCCACCCGCTGGCCCGGGTGCTGCCGCTCTTCCGGGACCTGCTCGGCGGGATCGCCCAGGACGGGGCGCACCTGATGGCGGTCTGCGACGCGTACGGGCGGCTGCTCTGGGTGGAGGGGCATCCGGGGGTGCTGCGGCACGCCGAGCGGATGAACTTCGTGCCCGGGGCCCGGTGGGACGAGGCGCACGCCGGCACGAACGCCCCCGGCACGGCCCTGGCCGTCGACCACAGCGTGCAGATCTTCGCCACCGAGCACTTCAGCCGGCCGGTGCAGCGGTGGACGTGCGCCGCCGCCCCGATCCACGACCCGCTCAGTGGTCGGCTGCTCGGCGCGGTCGACATCACCGGCGGCGACCACCTGGCCAACCCCCAGAGCCTGGCGCTGGTCCGGGCCACGGCACGGGCCGCCGAGGCGCAGCTCGCCGCGGACCGACCGGTCGAACCGGGCGTCGCGACGATCACCGCCCTGGGCCGGGACGAGGCGGAGCTGCACGTGGACGGCCGTCGGATCCGGCTCGGCCGCCGGCACAGCGAGCTGCTCGTGCTGCTGCTCGACCATCCCGAGGGGCGCACCGGCGAGCAACTCGGCCTCGACCTCTACGGCGACGACCGGCTGCACCCGGTCACGCTGCGCGCCGAGCTGTCCCGCCTGCGCCGGGTGCTCGGGCCGGAACTGCTCGACTCCCGCCCGTACCGGCTGCGCGGCACCGTGCGCGCCGACTTCCGTACCGTCGCCGACCGGCTCGACGCGGGCGACCTGGCGGGCGCGCTCGACGGGTACGCCGGATCGCTCCTGCCGGGCTCGGACGCGCCGGGAGTCACGCGACTGCGCCGGCTGATCGACGGGCAGGTGCGCGCCGCCGTGCTCGCGGCGGCGGACCCGGCGCTGCTCGCGGCCTGGACCGCGACGCCCGCCGGGGCCGACGACCTGACCGCGTGGGAGGCCCTGGCGCGGGCGCTGCCGGCGGCGGCGCCGCGCCGGCCACTCGCGGTCGCGCGCGTCCGCCAGCTCTCCCGGGAGTACGCGGTGGAGCGCGCAACGTTCCTGCAACGTCGGTGACACTAGCGTCCTCCGCCAACCACCCCATCGCACGGCGGAGGTCCCGATGACGCGCTACGACGCGCCCACCCACTGGCAGTCCCGCTACGACCACTTCATCGGCGGCGAGTACTCCAAGCCGCACCATGGCCGGTACTTCGAGAACCCCAGCCCAGTGACCGGGCAGACCTTCTGCGAGGTCGCCCGCGGCACCGCCGAGGACGTGGAGAAGGCCCTCGACGCGGCCCATGGTGCCGCCGACGCGTGGGGCCGCACTTCGGTCGCCGAGCGGGCGCTGATCCTCCACCGGATCGCCGACCGGATGCAGGAGAACCTGGAAGCCCTGGCGATCGCCGAGACCTGGGAGAACGGCAAGCCGGTACGCGAGACGCTCGCCGCCGACATCCCCCTGGCCATCGACCACTTCCGCTACTTCGCCGGTGCGATCCGCGCGCAGGAGGGCTCCCTCGGCGAGTTGGACGACGACACCGTCGCCTACCACTTCCACGAGCCGCTCGGTGTGGTCGCCCAGATCATCCCGTGGAACTTCCCGATCCTCATGGCGACGTGGAAACTCGCCCCGGCGCTGGCCGCCGGCAACACGGTGGTGCTCAAGCCGGCCGAGCAGACCCCCGCGTCGATCCACTACTGGCTGTCCCTGGTGGCGGACCTGCTGCCGCCGGGCGTGCTCAACATCGTCAACGGCTTCGGCGTCGAGGCGGGCAAGCCGCTGGCGTCCTCGCCCCGGGTGGCGAAGGTCGCGTTCACCGGCGAGACCACCACCGGGCGGCTGATCATGCAGTACGCCAGCGAGAACATCAAACCCGTCACGCTGGAGCTGGGCGGCAAGAGCCCGAACCTCTTCTTCGACGACGTCAGCGCGTCCCGCGACGACTTCTTCGACAAGGCACTCGAAGGTTTCACCATGTTCGCCCTCAACCAGGGCGAGGTCTGCACCTGCCCGTCCCGGGCGCTCATCCAGCAGGGCCACTACGCGGACTTCCTGGCGGCGGCCGTCGACCGTACCCGGGCCGTCACGCAGGGGCATCCGCTGGACACCGACACGATGATCGGTGCGCAGGCGAGCAACGACCAGCTGGAGAAGATCCTGTCCTACCTGGACATCGGCCGGCAGGAGGGTGCGAAGGTGCTGACCGGCGGGTCGCGGGCCGACCTGGGCGGTGAGCTGTCCGGCGGGTACTACGTCGAGCCGACGATCTTCGAGGGCGACAACTCGATGCGGATCTTCCAGGAGGAGATCTTCGGTCCCGTCGTCTCGGTGACCTCCTTCGCCGACCTCGACGACGCCGTGAAGATCGCCAACGACACGCTGTACGGGCTCGGCGCGGGCGTGTGGACGCGGGACATGAACACCGCGTACCGGGCCGGGCGGGCCATCCAGGCCGGCCGGGTCTGGACGAACTGCTACCACGCCTACCCGGCGCACGCCGCGTTCGGCGGGTACAAGCAGTCCGGCATCGGCCGGGAGAACCACCGGATGATGCTGGAGCACTACCAGCAGACGAAGAACCTGCTGGTCAGCTACTCCACGAAGAAGCTGGGCTTCTTCTGATGCACGTCGTCTCCCTCACCCCCGCGGCGGCCGACCTCATCCGGTCGCTGCGGGGGCAGCACGGGCCGCTGATGTTCCACCAGTCCGGCGGCTGCTGCGACGGCAGCGCCCCGATGTGCTACCCCGCCGGCGAGTTCCGTACCGGTTCGTCGGACGTCCTGCTGGCGTCGCTGACGGTGGACGGCGTCGACGAGCCGGTCGAGTTCTGGATGTCGAAGTCCCAGTGGGAGTTGTGGAAACACACGAGGCTGACGGTCGACGTGGTCCCCGGCCGGGGCAGCGGCTTCTCCCTTGAGGCGCCGGAAGGCGTGAGATTCCTGGTCCGCTCCACCCTGGCGTAACCTCCGGCGATCTTGCACTTTCGGCCCCCGACATGCGGCATATGCGCTACTTGTCGAGGCACAAAGTGCAAGACGCTTCTATGTGTGTGGTGATCGGTTCGGCTGGTTGCCGTTAGGGTTCGGCGTTGGTGATCACTTGGGTGACTCTG
>NZ_JBITMC010000024.1:0-82370 GCF_044465805.1 Micromonospora sp. NPDC049497
CCGGTCACATTCCGAACCCGGAAGCTAAGCCCTCCAGCGCCGATGGTACTGCACCCGGGAGGGTGTGGGAGAGTAGGACACCGCCGGACAATCTTCCCGTTCAGGGCCACCCATTCTTGGGTGGCCCTGAACGCGTTTCTGGGCCCTTTCTCGCGCAGATCCGCAGATCCGCAGGTCGGCTTAAGGCGCCATCGCACGGGTGAGGTGGCGACGGCCCTTTCGAGCTGATGACGTGAACGAGCCACCGTTGCCGACGAGTCGCCATTGCTGGCGGCGAGACGGATCAGATTCGCCCCGCAGCCCGTGATGTCGCAGGTAACTCAGCTCGACAGGGCCCGCCCGCCCCCACATCCAGCCGGCACGCACGCCCGGGAGGGGAGCGGACGATCACCACCGTCCCCATGCCCAGGGGCGTGGCCGCGGGCGGAGCGCGGTGGGCGTACGGGAGAGGAAAGCCCCGCCGGCGCGGTGCCGGCGGGGCTGTGACGTGCGTGCGGGGGACGGCGGTCAGGAGGGGTCCGGGGCGCAGATGAAGCGCGGCTCGGCGTCGTAGCGCCAGGTGAACTTCTCCCGCTTGACGACCTTGCCGTCCTTCTTGATGACCCGGAACGCGTCCTGGGTGAAGCCCTCGCTGCCGTTGGCCTCGATGCAGGTCGGACCCGGCTGCAGGTAGACGGTCTTGGGTTTGGTGATGTCGCGGCGCGGGCCGTACTCGGTCTTCACGCTGTCCCAGATCTTCGTGCTCCAGATCGACACGGTGATCGTGCTGGACGTCCAGGACGTGTCGATCAGGAGACCGTGGTCCGTGTTGTTGCGGAACTTGAAGTCCAGGTCCGGCCAGAAGATCGTCGACTCGATGACCGCCGGGTAGCGGGTGAACCAGTACGAGTGCGGCTTGTGCTCGACGTCCTCCAGCCCCGCGTAGTACGTCGCGTTGAAGAGCGTGGTGGTGAACTGGGACGTCCCACCGCCGACGCCGGGCACGAGCTTGCCGCCGAGGATGACCGGCGCGTCCCGGTAGCCCTGGGCGTACCCCCGCTCGCCGGTGTGCCCGTTGAGGGAGAAGGTCTCGCCGGGCAGTACGACCGTGCCGTCCACGTCCTTGGCGATCGTCACGATGTTCTGGCTGCGCGGGGAGGAGAGCCCTCCGGTGAAGCGGGTGGTGAAGCTCGAGACGCGTTCCTTGATGCCCAGACCGGCGAGCTTCTCCTCGGTCAGCTCCGGCTCCGCTGGCTTCAGCGTGCCGGTGACCTCCCGGCCGTCCGCCTTCGGCAGCACGGCGAGAAGGTCCGCGCCCAGCGTCGAGGTGTCCAGCTGCTGGCCGGGCTTCCCCGCCACGATCGTCGGCTTGCCGCCGGCGATCGTCATGCTGGCGTCCTTCGGCGGCACCTCCACCTTCTGAAGGTCGTCGCCGAGGGCCGTCCGCAGACGCTTGACGTCCACCTCGGGCGTCAGCTTCCCCGCCTTGTCGGCGGTGAAGCGGAGGCTCTTCGCGATGGCCTGCGGCGGGATGGTCACCGAACCACGGTCGGTGGTCAGCTTCACCGGCGCCGCGACCGCCGGTTTCGCCAGCTCGGCCACCAGCCGGTCGACCTCCTCCGCGGTCGTAGCCGGGTGCGACTCGACGAGCGGCACGTCGACCGGCTGCCCGGCGAGCCAGCCGGCGCGGACGACCTGGGCGGAGCGCTCCGGGTCCAGCGCGAGGCTGGGCTTCGGGTGCGTCGCCTTCGGGGTGGTGCCCTTCCAGGTGATCGCCGGCATGGTCATCTTCCGGCCCTGGCTGCCGACCACGTTCTTCAGCGCGGCGTCGAGGCGCGCCACGTCGACGGTCACCACCGGGTCGATCTCACGCGACCCGACCAGCCGGTCCACCGCGTGCGCCTCGGCTTCGGCCGCCGCCGCCACGGTCGCCTCCACGTCGATGGCAAGCCCGACCGAGGCCGGGTCGATCTGGGCGTTGCGCTCCCCGACGCGGACGGTCAGCGGAGCGGTGAGCGCGGCGTTGCGCCGGTCCAACTCGGCGCGCAGCTCCCGGACGGCGTCCGCGCGACTCCGGCCCCCCAGCTCCGTGCCGAGCACGGTGGTGCCGCGCGGCACGTCACCGGCGTACGCCCAGGCGCCCGCTCCGCCGACCGAGGCCAGCACCGCCGTGGCGACACCGGCCGCGACGAGCAGTTTCGTCCGGCGTGGGCGCTTCTCCCCACCCGTGGGAGGACCTGCCTGCACCGGGGCCCCCGGCTCGTCGGCGGGCCAGGTGACCGCGGCGACCTGCACGGTGGGCCGGTCGTCGGCGGCGGGCGGATGTCTATCGCCGTACAGCGTCACAGGCACCTCGATCGGAGACGTACCACGGGGGGAAGCGGAAGCGGTTCCTCCCGGCCGGAAGACAACTACGGTAACCAACGCCGGGGCGTGATGGCAGCCTGCTCTCGGCCGGCGCGGTCACGGCGTGTCGGTCGGCGTGTCGGGCCTTTCGTACCGGTGGCGCCGTCGGCGGCGCGGCATGGCAGGGTGTGATCATGCGGATGGGCGAGGCGGTCCTGGCGTACGGCGGTGGTCGACTGGACCGGGCGGGAGCCCTGCGCACCGATCCGGCCCGGATCGAGGGGCTGCTGGCGGACCCCGCCACCGCGGTGCTTCCCCTCTGGCGGGACCACTGCCTCGTCGACTCCGACGGTCCGGTCCGGCTGACCGGCCACCGGGCGTCCCTCGTCCGGGCCGCCTCCGGCGAGACCGTCTTCCTGGGCCTCGACGGCGACGCCGCCGTGTTCGCGGTGGACCTCTCCGCGTTGACCGAGCAGTCCGCCGTCGAGATGGCCGGTGCCGCACGGGCCGTCGACGTCCGGGCGCTGGTGGGTCGGCTCGACACCGACGACGCGGCCGTCCAGGCGTACGCGCGGGGGTTGCTGCACTGGCACCGGCAGCAGCGGTACTGCGGCACCTGCGGGGCGCCGGCCGTCGCCGGCGGCGGCGGGCACGTCCGGACCTGCACCGGCGGGGAGTGCGGGCGGCTCCTGTTCCCCCGGATCGAACCGGCGGTCATCGTGCTGGTCGAGGCACCCGGCTCGCCGGGGCGCTGCCTGCTCGCACGGCACGCCGGCGCGTCGGAGGACGCCTGGTCGACGCTGGCCGGCTTCGTCGAGGTGGGCGAGAGCATGGAGGACGCAGTCCGGCGGGAAATGGCCGAGGAGGCCGGGGTGACCGTCACCGACGTGACCTACCAGGGTTCCCAGGCGTGGCCGTTCCCCGCCGGTCTCATGGTCGGCTTCCGGGCCACCGCCACCTCCGAGGAGGTACGCGTCGACGGCGAGGAGCTGCTGGCGGCGCGTTGGTTCACCCGGGCGGAGCTGCGGGAGCGGGTGGCCTCCGGTCGTACCCTCGGGCGCGTCGACGCGATCGACCACCACCTGCTGGGCACCTGGCTCGCCGAGGGCGACTGACGCACCGGCAGGGCGCGGGCGACGGTCAGGGGCGGGCGGGACGCAGGGTCAGCCAGGCCATCGCGGCGGTGGTCAGCGCGGCGGTGCCCAGGGAGCAGGCGAGCACCCCCTCCACGGTGCGCGGGGCCAGCAGCAGAGCGGCGACGCCGAGGACGCCGGTGGCCGCCCACAGCGGGGCGCCCGCCCACCGCGCACCCGTGGCGACCCGGTCGTTGACAAGCATGAACACCACCGCGTAGAGGGCTCCGACCGCCGCGAAGAGCGGTGCCTCGCCGGCCAGGTGCAGGTAGTCGGCGCCGCCGGCCAGCCGGAACGCGAGGTCACCGGCGACCGCGGACGCGCCCACGAGCACCGCCCCGCAGCCGAGGATCAGGCCCAGCGCCCGCGTCCGCGCCCGCCGGTCACCCCGGGCCAGCCGGGGCAGGACGAGCAGGGTGACCACCTGAGGCGCCCAGAGCGCGCCCTTGGTGAGCACGGAGCCGACCGCGTACCCGCCGGAGGCGTCGGCGGTGAGCAGTTGGCGGGCGAGGATCAGGTCCGCGTACGAGATGGTGAGCATCGCCAGGGACGCCGCGCAGGCGGTCAGCACCTGGCGGGGACGCAGCTCGTCGTACGC
The DNA here is from genome assembly GCF_044465805.1 of Micromonospora sp. NPDC049497. Taxonomy (NCBI): domain Bacteria; kingdom Bacillati; phylum Actinomycetota; class Actinomycetes; order Micromonosporales; family Micromonosporaceae; genus Micromonospora; species Micromonospora sp. NPDC049497. Next base: position 4,057 of record NZ_JBITMC010000024.1, read on the forward strand.
CGGGTCGTTGCCGTCCGGGCCGGTGCCGGCGGTGGTCCGCACCGGGCCCGCGAGGTGGGCCAGGACGGGCAGGACGAGAAAGCCGGTGAGCGTGCCGAGGAGCAGGCAGCCCACGGGGTCCCAACCGAGCGTGAGCCCGACGACCAGCCCCCCGTACCGGCCTGCGGCGAGGACCGTCATCGCGGCGGCGAGTCGCAGGAACCGCTGGTCGCCCTGGAGTTCCCCGAGCCGGCGACCGGCCAGCACGGTGGCGAAGGTGCTCGCGGCGAGCAGCAGCGTCAGCGCGAGCGGCAGGCGCAGCGCCCAGCTCAACGCCGGCGCGGCCAGCGCGGTCACCCCGGCGGTGAGCGCGGCGGTGCGCCCGGCGAGCCGGGCCGAGCCGGTGGCTCCCTGCCGGGCGCGATGTGCCGCCACCGCGATCTGGAGACCGAAGCCGGGTACCGCCGCGATGGCCGCCAGGGCGAGCACCGTGGCCAGCGCGCCCAGGTCGGCGGGGGTGAGTCGACGGGCACCGAGGACCGGCACGACGTACGCCAGCGCGTTGGTCAGCACGGTGGCGACGGTGACGGCGACGCCGGCCGCGCCGAGCCGGACCACCGCGGTCCCGCCGCCCGCCGTCTGAGTCATGCCACCCCGCGTCTCCCCGCCGCCGGCCGAGCCGTACGTGTCGTGATCGGCGGACCGGTCGGGCCGACCGCCCGACCGGGGAGACGGTACCGGTCACCCGACCGGCCCGACAGCCCCGAACGGCCGACCCCCTGCCCCCGGGGGCGGAAAACGTCTAGTGTCCTGGCCCATGGCGTCGACGCAAGCGGTCCCGGCAGCGACCTCCGGGCTGGCCGCGGTCCTTCCCGAACGTCTCGTCGGCAACGCGATCCGGTGGGTCTACCCCCGCGTGGAACCGGAACTGGCCCGGCTGGCCGAGTTCGTGCCGCGCGGCGGCACCGCCGTGGACGTCGGGGCCTGGTACGGGCCCTGGACGGCCCGGCTGCTCCGACGGGCCGACCGCGTGGTCGCGGTGGAGCCGACCCCGCCGCTGGCGCGGCAACTGCGCGCGGCCTTCCCGTCGGTCGAGGTGGTCGAGGCGGCCGTCTCCGACCACCTCGGCACCGCGGCCCTGCACCTGCCGGCGGGTGGCGCGATCGTCGGTACGTCGTCGCTGGAGGACGTGGGACAGGGCGAGCCGGTCGAGGTCCGGCGGATCACGCTGGACTCGCTGGGGCTGACCGACGTGCGTTTCGTCAAGCTGGACATCGAGGGCCACGAGCTGCCCGCCCTGCGGGGCGCCGAGGAGACCGTGCGGCGTGACCGGCCGGTGCTGCTGATCGAGGTCGAGGAGCGGATCCAGCCGGTCACGCCGTTGTTGGACCTGCTCGCCGGCTGGGGCTACCGGGGGTCCGTGCTGCCGGGCCGTACCTGGGTGCCGCTGGAGGACTTCGACCTCGGCGGGCACCAGCGTGCCGCGATCGCCCGGGTCGGCCAGAGCTTCGCCCGGCGGGTGGTCTGGCCGCGCCCGCGCTACGTCAACTCGGTGCTGTTCCGCCCGGAGTGACCGACGGCGGAGGCCGGGCGGCCGGCGCGGACGCCGGCCGCCGCTACTCCGGCTTGGGCACCGGATCGCCGATGGCGACCTCGTTGGTGCAGAACGACACACCGTCGCCGGAGACGCTGAGCTCCGCCGTGTCCCCGCCGCCGACGATGCGGAAGAAGTGCTGGTTGAGGCCCGGCTTCACGGGGAAGGTGGCGGTGCCCGTGCCGAGGCGCAGGACGGCGGTGCCCGTGCCGGAGCTCAGGTAGCCCACCCGGACCACCCAGTGCCACTCGTCACGCGGCTTGTCCAACGGCATCCGGACGGTCTGGCCGGCGGTGACGCGGTAACCGCACGACGCCTCGGGACCGGGCTGGACGACGCTGCCCTGGATGGTGGCCTCCTGGATCCGGCCCAGGTGGTCCAGCACCGACGGCTTCTCGGCCTCGTCCACGAAGACCGGCCGGGCGCCGAACGACCGGAAGAAGCGCGACTGCTTGTTGTACGGGTTGGACAGCGACGGGACGACGTTGTCCGGGACGGTGGTCTCGAAGAAGACCGTGCCGGGTGGGGCGCTGGCCATCTCGAGCTGGACGGTTTCGACGTACGTGCGGGCGGACTTGCGGGCCCACTCGTCGCCGTAACGGGACGTCGTCCAAGCGGTGCCCAGGCAGACCGCCATCAGGACCAGGACCAGCATGACGGTCACCGAGTCGCGGTACCGGGAGGGGATGGGCGCGAGCAGGTCCGCCGGCGGCGGCCCGCTGTCCCCCGGTGGCGTGCGGGACGGAACCGGGGCGGACGGTGGGGTGTCGCCGGCCGGCCGCTCCACGTCATCCGACCTCGGCCCACCCGGACCGGTGGCGTCGGGGACGGAGGCGTCGGGGACGGTGGACACCGGCTCGGGTTCCGGCTCTGCTTCTGGCTCCGGCTCCGGCTCGTCGTCCGCCTCGGCGTGGATGACGCCGGCCCGGGCCACCACGAGCGGCTTCTGCCGGGCGGCCGGCACCGTAACGGCGACCGGCTGCGGCGCCGGCCGCGACTCGGCGGCGGGCGCGTCGTCCGCCGGCTCCGGCTCCGGAACCTCCGGTACGGCACCGGCCGCCCATCCCTCGGCCGGGCCGCGGGCGAGGCCGCAGAGGGCCACGCCGAGACAGAGCGCCGCGACCACGACCACGTCGCTGACGTACCGGGGCACACCGCCGGCGACGGCGCTGAACACCGAACCCAGCCGGGTCGCGGCCAGGATCGTCGCCACCATGAACAGGTACGCCCCGAGCAGCAACCAGGCCCGGCCGGCGCGACGGTCCCGTCGTACGGTGGCCAGGATCAGGGCCACCACCAGCACCCAGGCCAGCCAACTGCCCAGCTCCGGCGGGGAGGCGACCGGCGCACCGTCACCGGCGCCCAACCACCGCCACGGACCGCCGACCAGACCGGGCAGCAGGTTGGAGCCGAGCATCTGCTGGAGGAAGGACAGCACCTCGCCCGGCGACTCCGGCCGTCGCAGGGACGACTCGGAGCGGGTCAGGTAGGCGGCCAGGAAAACCAGCGTCACCACGGTCAGCACCAGCCAGGACTGCCACCAGCGGCGGACCGTGGTCCAGAGGGTGCGGACCACCCCACCCTCGGCGTAGAGCAGGGCGGTCAGCAGGAAGACCAGCGGTACGACCAGCACGGCCTTCTCGAAGAAGAACAGCCCGAGGAGCACCGACAGGGCCAGCGTGACCAGGTGCCGGCGGCGGCGGGTCTGCACGTACGCCACCTGCGCGCCGACCGCGAGCACCATCGCGATCTGCATCGGCAGCATGTTGACCCCGACCGCCCACCACGAGGTCGCCTCCAGGGTGAGCGGGCTGAACAGCAGCACGCCCAGCGGCAGGAGCATCAGCCAGCCCGGTCGCAGCAGGCGGCGCAGCAGCCGGAGGAAGGCCAGCCCGAGGACGGCCTGCCCGATCGCCATGAGCAGCACGTACGGCCAGTAGGCCAGGCCGACGTACTCGGTCACCAGCCAGATCAGCAGTCGGCCACCGGGCATCAGGTGGTTGTTGTACAGCGAGAGCAGGTGCTCCGGCGTCAGGTCGGCCTCGCTGGCCTGGGTGATCAGGACGAAGTCGTCGGCGGCGAGGTAGCCCCGGGCGGCCAGCTGCGCCCGCCACAGCACCCCGATGGTGATCATCGCCAGCGCCACCGTGCGGAAGGGATCCCGCCCCAGCCACCCGTCGGCCTGCCCACGCGCGCCCGTCGTGGCCGCCCCCGTCATTGCCATGGCGGGAAGACTGCCACACCGCGACCGGCATCCCCCATCAGGTCAACGGATGGTTCGCGGCGGGTACGCGCTCGCCGCGTACAGTGTCCGCCACCGGTGGTGGTGGTCGCGTACGGCGACGGTGGTGAGGACGGTCGGATGCGGGAACGGCTGGTGCCCCACGGCGTCGCCGCCGTGGTCACGGCGGTGGTCCTCGCGCCGCTGGCGCTGCCCGGGTACGTGCTCCGCTACGACATGGTCTTCGTGCCCCGCCCCACGCTGAGCTGGGAGGCGATCGCCCCCGTCACGGCGCTGCCCCGGGCCGTGCCGCAGGACGCGGTGGTGGCGCTGCTGGGCCAGGCGCTGCCGGGATGGGCGCTGCAACGGCTGGTGCTGGTGGCGATCGTCTGGTTCGCCGCGCTCGGCGCCGCCCGGCTGGTGCCCACCGACCGGACCGGGGTGCGGGTGGTCGCCGCCCTCGGGTACGCCTGGACGCCGTACCTCGCCGAGCGGCTGCTGATCGGGCAGTGGGGCCTGCTGGTCGCGTACGCCGCGTTTCCGTGGCTGGTGCGGGCGGCGCTGCAGGTGCGGACGGGCCGGCCGGGGGCGGCCCGGCGGCTGCTGCTCGCGGTGGCGGCGTCCGCGATCACCCCGACCGGCGGTGTGCTGGCTCTGGTCGCGGCCGGGATCCTGGTGCCCGGACGGTACCCGCGCGCCGGCCGGTCGACGGCCCTGGTGCTCGGATCGGCGGTGCTGCTCAACACGCCCTGGCTGGTGGCCGGCGCGGTCAGCACCGGTACCGGCCGGTCCGATCCGGCCGGTGTGGAGGCGTTCGCCGCGCGGGCGGAGAACTGGGCCGGGCCGCTGGTCTCGCTGGCCGGCACCGGCGGCATCTGGAACGCGCAGGCCACGCCGGCCTCGCGGGCATCGGTGCTGGTGCCGGTGGCGACCGTGCTCCTGCTCGCCGTCGCCGGCTGCGGGGTGCCGCTGCTGCGTCGGCGCTGGCCCGGGGCGTTCGCGGTACGACTGGGGGTGTTGGCGGGCGGCTCCTGGCTGGCCGCCGCCGTCGGCGTGCTGCCCGGTGGTGCCGCCGCCCTCGGCTGGCTGGTGGCCACCGTGCCCGGCGCGGGCCTGGTCCGGGACGGGCAGAAGCTGCTGCTGCCGTACGCGTTGGCGCTGGCGGTGGCCGGGGCGCTCGGCGCGGAACGGCTGGCCGACCGGGCCGCCGCCCGCTTCGACGCGGTGACCGGCCGGGTCGTGCTGGCCGCCGCGGTACTGCTGCCGGTGGCGGTCCTGCCCGACCTCGCGTTCGGCGCGGCGGGCCGGCTGCGGCCGGTCCAGTGGCCGGCGGACTGGGCGACGGTGGCCCGGCTGACGGCGGCGCGTCCGGGTCCGGTGATCTCACTGCCGTTCCAGGAGTACCAGCGTCCGGCCTGGAACCGGGACGTGGTGGTGATCGACCCGGCGCCCCGGTACCTCGCGGTGCCGGTGCTGGTCGACGACACCCTCTGGGTCGGCGGTCGTGCGGTGGCCGGCGAGGACCCCCGGGCGGCGCGGGTACGGATGCTGATCGCCGACGGCCGCCCGCTGGCCGCCGAGGATGTCCGATGGGTGCTGGTGCAGCACGTCCCGGGTCCGGCGCCCCGGGCGTCCGCGCTGGCCGGCCTGCGGATCGTCCACGCCGGACCGGACCTGACCCTCTACGAGAACCCGGTCTGGTCGCCGTCACCCACCGCGACCGGGCCGGGACCGGTCGGATTGGCCCATCTGCTCGCCGGAGCGGTGATGATCGGCATCGGTCTTTCGGGCACTGCGCGGAGGCGTCGCCCCGTGGTAGCGTCCCGGCACGCGAGTCCCGCGGAAGGAGAAGGTGGATGAAGAACCTGCCCGCGTTCGTCGCCGTGGGGGTACTCGGAGTCGTGCTCGGTCTGCTGCTGAGCGTCGGTCTGGCGAACGGTCTCGGCACGTCCGCGCAGGACGCTGCGGATAAGGCCGGCAACGCCAGCACCGTCGATCAGCCGATCGAGTACGGCGCTCGCTGAGCCCTGACGAACGAAAAGGCGCCCGCTGACGCGGGCGCCTTTTCGGCGTGGTCTCCGTCAGTCCCGGGCGGCCGTCCCCGCGACCAGCTGGGCGAAGCGGGCACCGGCGGCGGTCCAGGTGAAGCGGGCCGCGTGCTGCAACGCCGCCTCACCCATCGCCTTGCGGCGCACGTCGTCGGCGAGCAGTTCCCGGACCACCGACACGAACTCCTCCTCGTCGTCGACGAGCAGGCCGGTCTCCGTGTCGACCATCGCCTCGGCGACACCACCGGCGTAGCGGAACGCCACCGTCGGGGTGCTGCGGGCTGCGGCCTCCACGATCGTGAGCCCCCACCCCTCCTTGAGCGAGGGGGTGAGCGCCAGCCAGGCCGAGGAGAGCGCCGCGTGCTTCTCCTCCTCGCTGATGAAGCCGGTGAAGCGGACGTGGTCGGAGATGCCGAGCCGCTCGGACAGCTCCCGTAGCGGCGTCTCCCACCAGCCCTGGCCGGCCACCACCAGTTCCAGGTCGGGCAGCTCGTCGACCAGCGCGGCGACCGCCCGCAGGGCGATCTCGACCCGCTTGTGCGGGACCAGCCGGCCGAGGACGAGCAGGGACGGGTGCGGCGTACGGGGCAGCGACGGGCCGGTGACCGGCGGGGTGCCGTTGGGCACGACGTCGATGCGCCCGGGGTCGACGCCGAGGTCGGCGAGCTCGGTGCGGCTCGCTCCGGAGACCGTCACGTACCGGCAGCGGCGGTACAGCCGCACCGCCAGCCGCGACTCGATCCACCAGCCGAGGCGTGCCATCAACGGGCCGAACACCACCGGCCACTGCTCGCGGTGCACGTGGTGCACCAGGGACACCACCGGCCGGCCGGCGTAGAGCGGGGCGAAGAACGGCACTCCGTTGCACACGTCGACCACCAGGTCGGGTCGGCCGTACCCGCGCCTGCTCAGCGGGCCGAAGCCGAGGCGGCCGGCGACGCAGGTCAGGGCGGCCCGCGCGTACACGGACATGCGGGAGCCGCGGCGCAGGACGCGGACGCCCCCGTCGGTGGTGCTGGACTCCCCGGCCACCTCGTGCGCCGCACAGAGCAGAGTCACCTGGTGACCGAACGTGACCAGCTCGGCCGCGATGCGTTCGATGTAGACCTCGGAGCCGCCGCCCTCCGGGTTGGTGGTGTCCCGCCAGTTCAGGAACAGGACGTGGCGCGAGGGGGTGCCGGAGTTGTCCACGCTGCTCCTACCGACGAGTAAGCGGGCACGATCGCGCCACCCTAGGGCGGGTCGGGAGTGCTGCGCAATGGGTCACACCGTCAGCAAGATCGTCGGAGCAGGCCGGTCGAACGGGGGTTTGCCGACGGCGGAAAACCTTGGCAGGGTGTGCACCGCGACCCCGTACGGTGGCGGGCGCCACATGCGCTGTCCCACCGACCGACGGTCGTGACCTGCGGCCGGACTCGCCGGCGCGGACATCGAGGAGGTGACCCGGGCGGTGTTGCGTGACCTCTCCGCTCCGGTGCGTGACCTCTTCCGCCGTTCCCCGGTGGTGCTGCTCAGCGCGGCCCTGGCCATGGTGCTGCTCGGCTGGGCGACGGTCTTGTACGTCGCGTCCGAGCGGCGCGAGCCGGCCTGCCGCGACCAGGTGCGGCTGCGGCTGGCCGCCGCCCCGGTGGTGGCGCCGGCCCTGGACCGGATCGCGCGGGCGAGCGTCGGCAGCCAACCCTGCGTGTCCGTCGTCGTGGAGGCCCGCCAGTCCGCCGCGATGGTCCGGGACCTGGCCGACGGCGCGGACGTCGCCGACGCGTGGCTGCCCGAGTCGACGTTCTGGCTGCGCCGGGCGCGGGCGGCCGGCGCCTTCGAGGTCCCCGCCCAGGGCACCTCGGTGGCGAGCACGCCGGTCGTGCTCGCGGTGACCGAGGCGTCGGCCCGCCGGTCTGGCTGGCCCGGTCGGGCGCTGACCTGGCGGAGCCTGCTCGGCCCGGCGACGAAGGTGACGGTGGGACTGCCCGACCCGGCGGCCGACCCGGCCGGGGTGGCGGCGCTGGTCGGCGTACGGGCCCTCGCCGCCGCCGAACGCGAGCCGGCCGGCGCGGTGACGGCCGCGCTGCGACGGCTCGCCGGCCGGACGTTCGCGCCTCCGAACGAGGGGTCGGCGCTGGTGCCCGGACAGCGGTTGCCGGGACGCGCGGACGCCGTCGCGACCACCGAGCAGGCGGTACTCGAACACAACGCGCTGGCCGGTCCTGCCAAACTGGTCGGCGCGTACCCGGAGGTGGCGGTCCCCGCCCTCGACCTGCCGTACGCGGTCCTGCCCAACGCGCGGGACGCGGTCCGCGACGCGGCCAGCCGGCTGCTGGCCGAGTTGCTCACCACCCGGGCCCGGGACATCCTGGCCGGCTTCGGCTTCCGCACCCCGGCGGGCTTCCCACCGGCGATCCCCCGGGACGGCCGGCTGCGTGCCGAGGAGCTGCGTCCCACGCCGCTGCCCGCCGAGGACGTGGTCACCGAGCTGCTGACCGGGTGGAGCGGTGTGCAGCGCAGCGCCCGCATCCTCACCGTGCTCGACATCTCCGGCTCGATGGCGGCCCGGGTGTCCGGCGGCGAGACGCGCCTCGGCGCCACCCTGAAGGCCGCCCGGGAGGGCTCCGGCCTGCTACTGGACACCAGTGAGCTGGGGGTGTGGGTCTTCTCCACCCGGGTGGACGGAGATCGCGACCATCGCGAGATCCTGCCGGTCGGCCCGCTGACCAGCGCCCAGCGGCAACGCCTGGCCGAGCGGCTGGCGGAGGTACGGGTGAAGCCGCGCGGCGGCACCGGCCTGTACGACACCACGCTCGCCGCCTACCGGGACGCCCGGCGGAACTGGACGCCCGGCCGGATCAACCTGGTGCTGGTGATGACCGACGGCCGCAACGAGGACGAGGAGAGCATCGGGCGGGCGGCGTTCCTCGCCGAGCTGACGAAGTTGCAGGACCCGCGCCGGCCGCTGCCGATCGTGTTCATCGGCCTGGGTCGTGACGTCGACCCGGACGAGCTGAACGCCATCACGACCGTGACCGGTGGGCAGGTGTTCCGTACCGAGCAGCCGAGCGGCATCCGCCAGATCTTCTTCTCCGCGCTCGCCGACCTGAGCTGCCTGCCGCCGGAGTGCCGCCGGTGACCCGGTCGTGGCCGTGGCCGGCGCGCCGGCTCGCGCGGGCGGTACGCGAGGCACCCGGCACGGCCCTGTCGCTGCTGCTGCTCACCGTTCTCGCGTTCGTGCAGCGGCCCGGCCAGGTCACCTTCGACACCAAGCTCGACCTGGCCGCGAACCCGGTGCACTTCATGGCGCGTGCCCTGCACCTGTGGAACCCCGAGGCCACCTCGGGCGAGCTGCAGAACCAGGCGTACGGCTACCTGTTCCCGATGGGGCCCTTCTTCGCCGGCGGTCAACTGCTGGGCGTACCGCCGTGGATCACCCAGCGGCTGTGGATGGCACTGCTGCTCGCCGCCGCGTTCTACGGGCTGCTGCGGTTGGCCCGCGCGCTGGACGTCGGCACCGAGCCCACCCGGTACGCGGCGGCGCTGGGCTACGCGCTGGCCCCGCGGATCCTCACCGAGATCGGGGCGCTGTCCTCCGAGACGCTCGCCGCCGCGATGCTGCCCTGGGTGCTGCTGCCCCTGGTCACCGTCCGGCGGATCGGCTCGCCACGGCGGGCGGCGGCGCTGTCCGCGCTGGCCGTGCTCGGCATGGGCGGCATCAACGCGGCGGTGGTGCTGCTGGCCCTGCTGCTGCCCGGGGTCTGGCTGCTCAGCCGCCGCTGGGACGCCGACCATCTGCGGCTGGTCGGCTGGTGGTGCGTCTGCGTCGTCGCGGTCAGCCTGTGGTGGATCGTGCCGCTGCTGCTGCTCGGCGAGTACAGCCTGCCGTTCTTGGACTACATCGAGTCGTCCACCACCACCACCGCGGTCGCCTCGCTGTTCCAGGGCGTACGGGGCACCAACCAGTGGGTCGCGTACATCGTGCAGGGCGACCCGTGGTGGCCGGCCGGTTGGATGCTGATCGACGACCCGGTGCTGATGACGCTCACCGCGGTGGTGGCGCTCATCGGCCTCGCCGGGCTGGCCGGCAACCTGCTGCCCGAGCGCCGCTTCCTGGTGCTCGGCTTCCTCACCGGGCTGACCCTGCTCACCGTGGGTTACGTCGGCAGCCTCGACAGCCCGGTCTCGGAGCAGGTCCGCAACCTCCTGGACGGGCCTCTCGCGCCGTTCCGCAACGTGCACAAGCTGGACCCGGTGCTGCGGCTGCCGCTGATGCTGGGCTTCGCCCACGGCGTCGACGCGTGGGTCACCCGACTGCACCACGCCACCGCCCGCCGCCGCCCCGGCCTGCGCCTGCGACCCCTGGTGTTCGTACCGGTGCTCCTGCTGGTCCTCGGTGCCGCCGCGCCGGCCTGGCTGGGGCTCCTGCGACCCGGCCCGGGCTGGTCGGACCTGCCGGCGCACTGGCGGGCGACGGCGACCTGGTTGGCCGAGCGGGACGCACTGGCCCGGACGCTGATGGTGCCCGGCTCCAGTTTCGGCCAGTACGAGTGGGGCCGGTCGATCGACGAGCCGTTGCAGGCCCTGGCCGGAGCCCCGTGGGCGGTCCGCCACCAGATCCCGCTCGGGTCGGCCGGCAACACCCGGATGATGGACACCGTCGAGGCCGTGCTGGCCGGCGGCCGGGGGTCCGCCGGCCTGGCCGACTTCCTGGCCCGTGCCGGGTTCCGGCACGTGGTGCTGCGCAACGACATCGACCGTACGCAGGTGGACGCCCCCCCGGTCGGGGTGCTGCGCCGGGCCCTGGCCGAGTCGCCCGGGATCACCCGGGTGGCGTCCTTCGGCACCACCACCCGCTTCGGGAGTACGCCGGGCAGCCCGGTCGACGACGACGCCGGTCAGTTGCCGGCGGTCGAGGTGTACGAGGTGCGGGGGGACGTGCCGGTCGCCGCCGCGGTGCTGACCGCCGACGTGCCGACCGTCAGCGGTGGGCCGGAGTCCCTGCTGCCGTTGCTCGAACAGGGACTCGTCGAGCGGAACCGCCCGGTGGTGCTGGCCGGTGACCGGCCGGCGGCCGGGACCGAGCGGGCCGGCACCGGTGACACGTGGATCGTCACCGACGGGCTGCGCCGCCGGGAGCGCGACATCGGCCGGGTGCGGGACAACCTCAGCCAGACCCTGACCGCGAACGAGGCGGGCCGGCAGAGACGGGTCGCCCTGGACCTGCTGCCGTTCTCCGCGGGCCGGCACCAGACCGTCGCCACCTATCAGGGCGTCCGGGCGGTGACCGCGTCCTCGGCGGCGAGTTTCGTGGACGCCCTCACCCCCGCCGATCCCTCGCACCTGCCCTTCGCCGCCGTCGACGGCGAGAACGCCACCGCCTGGCACTCGGCGCCCCTCGGTGGCCCGGTGGGGCAGTGGCTGGAGGTGGACCTGGACACCCCGCGCCAGGTCGACAAGGTGTCCCTGGCCTTCGTCAACGACCTCGCGGTGGGCTGGCCGGTGACCCGCTTCCGGCTCTCCACCGACCGGGGAACGGTGGAGCACGAGGTGGCCCAGACACTGGGCGCCCACCCCTACTACACGCTGCCCGGCTCGACGAGCCGGATCCGGGTGACCGTGGTGGAGGTGGCCGGCGGGCGGGTCGACGGCGGTGTCGGCATCCGGGAGTTGTCCATCCCGGACACCGAGCCGCGGCGGGCCCTGCGCGTGCCCGCCGACCTGCCGAACGACTTCGCCGGCCCGGTCGCCTGGTCGTTCAGCCGTGGACCGGCCGACCGGCCGGCGTGCGTGCCGACCCGACCGTCCGCCGGCTCTGGCGGGGACGCTCCGGTCGGCGAGACCGTGGTCCGGTGCGACCGCTTCCTCGCCCGGGTCGGCGAGGAGCCGCTCGGCCTCGACCGGCTGTTCCGCAGCCCGGCCGCCGGGACGTACCGGATGGCGCTGACCGCCGTGCCCCGACCGGGTGGTCCGGTCACGCTGACCGGGGTGCCGGTGGCGGCGACCGCGTCGTCCCACCTGGCCGGTGACCCGGCGGTGGCGGCGTACGCGGCGGTCGACGGCGATCCGGGCACGGCCTGGCTCGCCGGCGCCGGGGACCTGCGTCCCACCCTGCGGTTGAGCTGGTCCGGGGCGCGGCGCGTCGACGGCCTGCGACTGCGCCCGGCCGTGGTGCCGGTGGGCTCGGTGCCGGAGCGGGTGGAGGTACGCGCCGGGGGCGTCACCCGGGAGCTGCCGGTCGGCGCGGACGGGTGGGTCCGGTTCCCCGCCGTGCCGACCGACCGGATCGAGATCGCGGTGCTCGACAGCGCCACGCGGGTGGCCGACCGGCGCGGCGACTGGACCGCCACCACCGGTGTGGCCGAGGTGGAGATCCCGGCCCTGGCCGATCTGCTCCGCCCGGTGCCCGGCACCGCGCGGGTCGTCGAGCGCTGCGGCGCCGGTCCGCGGGTGGAGCTGGCCGGGGTGCGGTACGACACCGCGGTGCAGGCCACCCTCGCCGACGTCGTCGCCGGCCGGCCGGTGCCGGTCACCGTGTGTGGGGCGACCGGTGCGGTGATGGACCTCCCGGCCGGCGGGCAGCGCCTGGTGACCACGCCGTCGGCCGGCTTCCTGGTGCAGGACGCCTCGCTGCGTCCCGACCGTGCCGGCGCCCCGCCCCGGCAGCGGGAGGTCTCGGTGCTCGACTGGGACCCGACCGACCGACGGGTGCGGATCGGCGCGGGCGACGAGGCGCTGCTCGTCGTACCGGAGAACGCCAACGCCGGCTGGACGGCCACGCTGGACGGGCGCGCGTTGACCGCGACCCGGGTCGACGGCTGGCAACAGGCGTGGGTGGTGCCGGCCGGCGCGGCGGGCGAGGTGCGGCTGGTGTTCGCGCCGGACCGGGCGTACCGGGGAAGCCTGGCGGTCGGTGCGCTGACCGCGCTGGCCGTGCTGGTGCTGGCGGCGCTGCCGGTGCGTCGCCGGGTGCCCGCCGGGCCGGCGCTCCCGGCCGAGGCACCGGGCTGGTTCGTCGGCGCGCTGCTGGTGGCGCTGCTGGCCGTGCTGGGCGGGGTGCTGCCGGTGGCGATCGTGCTGGCGGCGATGCTGCTGCGGCAACTGGCGGTGCGGGCCCTGCCGGTGGTGGTGTTCGGCGGAATCACGGTCGCCACCGTGGGCGCCGTGGCGGGACGTCTGCAGGGCCACGGCCAGGAGTGGGCGTACGGCCCGTGGGTGCAGGGCGCGATGCTGGTCGCGGTCGGCGCGGTGGTCGCCGCCGTGGTGCCGGTGCCGGGGGTCCGTCCCACCACCGGCGACGAGGAGCCACCCCGCGTGCGGCCGGAGACGGCCGACCCGGATGATGTGACGCCGGGCACGCCTCGGGACGACGGCGGGACGGGAGCGCGATGAGTACGGCACACGACGTGGTCGGGGAACGGACGGACCGTCGCCGGTTCGCCACGCTCGACCGTTCGGTGGCCCTCTTCAAGGCCTTCCTCGTCGAGCAGACCGATCCGGACCGGTTCTACGGGCTGCTCGCCGCGGACTCCGTCCGGCAGGTCTCCGGGTACACCCCGTTGGCCGGGCGCACCGTGCTCGACGTCGGCGGCGGTCCCGGGTACTTCGCGGCGGCCTTCCGGGAGGCCGGGGCGACGTACGTCGGGCTCGACCCCGACGTGGGGGACTTCGCCCAGGCCGGGGAGTCGGCCGGGATGCTGCGGGGCAGCGGCACCGCCCTTCCGGTCCGGTCCGGCGCGGTCGACGTCGCGTTCTCGTCCAACGTGCTGGAGCACGTCGCGGAGCCGGCCCGCCTGCTCGACGAGATGGTCCGGGTGACCCGCCCGGGTGGCACGCTCTTCGTCTCGTTCACGCCCTGGCTGTCGCCGTGGGGCGGGCACGAGACGGCACCCTGGCACTACCTCGGCGGGGACCGGGCGGCGCGTCGCTACGAGCGTCGCAACGGCCGGCCGCCGAAGAACCGCTTCCGGGAGACCCTCTTCCCGACCTCGATCTCCGACACGATCCGCTGGGCGCGGTCGAGCGGTCAGGTCGAGGTGGTCGACGCGCTGCCCCGCTACCACCCGTGGTGGGCGCGCTGGGTGATCCGCGTGCCCGGCGTACGCGAGATCGTGGCGTGGAACTTTCTGATCGTCCTGCGCCGGACCGGTCCCATACCGGGTGGCGCGGCGGAAAAACAGAGCTGACCGGGGGTCGCGTTGCTATGTGACCGAGTAGTAACCTCCCGGCCATCTCACTGATCGACAGCGGCGAAAATTAGCTCCTCCAGGGAGGAAACATGAAGCACCGCGCCATCGGTGCCGTGCTGTTCGGCGGCGGCGTACTGCTCCTGGCGCTGGCCGCCGGACTGGTGTTCATCGTCAAGCCCGCGATGACCAAGCTGCCCTACGATCTGAAGCCCACCACTTCGGTCGCCGAGGCGAAGGGGGCCACGTTCCTCCAGATCGCCGACGGCAACATCGAGATCAACCAGGCCGACCTCAAGTCGACGGTACTGGTGTCGCCGAACCCGAAGGCGACCAGCGAGCTGACCGGCGACCTGGACGGCAAGGCGGTGGTCTGGGAGGTCGGTCAGACCGTGGACCGCACCGACCGGAAGGAGTTGGTCAGCGCGTACGGTGCCGCTCTCGCGCTGGACCGGGTCTCCGGTGCCGCCCTGGACTGGGAGAAGGAGTACCTCGACGACTCCGGCACCCGGCAGGACGTCAACTTCTCCGGGCAGATCTACAAGTTCCCGTTCAACACCGAGAAGAAGACGTACGAGATCTTCGACCGGGACCTGCGGGCCAAGCGGACGGCCGAGTTCAAGGGCACCGAGGACATCCAGGGCATCGAGGCGTACCGCTTCGAGCAGGTGATCTCCGAGGAGACGCTGAACCTGCCGGCGGACCGGCTCGCGCTGCTGCTGCCGAAGCTTGCGCCGGGTGCGACGGCCGGCGAGGTGAAGTACAGCAACACCCGTACGGTGTGGGTGGACCCGGTCACCGGTTCCTTCATCAACGTGCGTGAGGTGCAGCGCAAGACGCTGGTCCCGAACACCGGCGCGCCGGTGGACCTGCTGAACGCGGACTTCGCGTACAACGAGGAGACGGTCAAGGGGTCGGTGGCGCGGGCGAAGGACAGCCGCGACAGCCTGACGCTGCTCGGGGTGTTCGCCCCGGCGGGTGCCGCCCTGCTCGGCGTCGTGCTGATGCTCGTCGGGCTGCTGGTGGGCCGGCGGGGCGCCCCGGCGGTGGCCGGGGAGCCGCGGCACCGGGCCGAGACGGCTCCGGTCGCCGACCCCACCCCGACCCGGGTGGACCAGGAGCCGGTGCACGACGACACCGCGACCGTGGAGCAGCCGACGACGGAGCCGGCCGGCGGTGTGCTGAAGGACGAGATTCCGCCGGCATCGACCAACTGGAAGGGCGACGACGACCCGTCGGTGCCTGCCCAGCGTTCCGCGACCGACGAGGCGGAGAAGCGCTGACCGTACGCTGAGTCGCACGCACGACGGAGGGGTGGACCGCCACGGTCCACCCCTCCGTGCTTTACAAATACACATTCAGTGTCCGTTATCGAACTGTTATACATCGATGTTTCGGCAACTCTCCGTGGCGGCCATCCGCACCTTGTGTCCGCTTTGGATTGTTCGTTCTGGCCGTCAACCGATGATCCATATTGCCGTCCGTGATGCCTTCCGCTCACAGCCGCCGTTCAGCGTTACCGGCAGGTAGGGGAGGGCTTGTGACGTGCGCCTCAGGGGTGCACCATCATCGCACGTTCGTTACCCGCCGGTAACAGGCGACGTCGTCCGGTGCGGTCCGTCGCCTCCGCAACGACCGGCTACCCGCGCGATGATCCACCACCCCGAGGAGGAATCCGTGCATGATCCGATCGAGAACCCGGGTCGTACCCGGTGGCGGCGCTTCGCCGCCATGATGGTGCCCGCGACCGCCGTCGCCGGGGCGATCGTCTTCGGCATGTCCAACGGCGCGATCGCGGCATCGTTCGCCGTCTCCGGCCAGACGTTCAAGGTCTCCGCCTCCGAGCTGAGCGGCACCGGCTTCGTCCAGTACGGCGGCATCGCCGAGGAGAGCGACGGCACCCGGCACCCGGTGGCCGTGTCCGGCATCCGCGAAGCGAAGCTCTACGACCTCTGCCAGTCGGTGAAGGTGCCCGGCGCGCCCGTCGTGCTCACCATCAACGCCGGTGGCGGCGGCAAACCCGCCACCGCCAGCGGCCTGCTGATCGACATGGACTCGCTGGAGGGCGACGCCGAGTTCAAGAACATCAACATCGGGCAGGACGCCTCGACGCTCAAGGGCGGGCCCGGAGGCGCCGTCGGCGACCGGAAGGCGTTCGGCCAGCAGGCCGACACCGTCTCCATCAAGGGCCTGCGCCAGGTGGCCCGCTCCACCCACGCCGGGACGTTCACCCTCAACGGCCTGAAGCTCAAGGTCAACGTCGGCGCGGAAGCCAAGGAATGCTTCTGAGCTGACCCGGGCCCGCGGAGAAGGCACGCTCCGCGGGCCCGTCCGGTCTCATCCCCTCACCCCGGCGCAGGAGACGTACGTGACGACCACGCAACCGCAGCACGCCCGGTCCGGCCGGCTCGCCGAGGCGTGGCGCGGCTTCCGCCGCTGGCGGCGGGTCCGCCCGTTCTGGGGCGGCCTGCTCACCGCCCTGGCCGGCCTGGAGATCTTCGGCACCACCCAGATGTCGCTCGGCGGGCTGTCCTTCCAGATGGGACCGACCGGCTTCCTCTCCTGGCTGATCCCCACCATCCTGGTGGCCTGCGGGCTGCTCATGTGGTTCAGCCCGCAGCAACGCGTCTTCTACGCGGTGGTCGCCTCGGTGACCGCGCTGTTCTCCCTCATCGGGGTCAACCTCGGCGGCTTCTTCATCGGCCTGCTGCTCGGCATGGTCGGCAGCGCCCTCGGCTTCGCCTGGACCCCGGACGCCAGGGTCGACACCCCGGGCGCCGCCGCCGAGGCGCCGACCGACCCGGCCGGCGGCCCCGAATCCCCCGTGCCGACGTCCCGGGTGGGCGAGGAGGCGCCTCCCGCGTACGACGAGGGGCCTGGCGTGGCGCCGGAGGCCGCCGGGCCGGACGGGCCCGGCTCGCGCGGACCCCGGTTCTTCGCGGTCCTGCTCGCCCTGCTGGGGCTCTCCGCCGCGGTGGCGTTGGCGGTGCCGGACGCGACGCCGGTCAGCGCGGCCCCCGCGCGGCCCTCCTGCCCGGTCCGGCCGCCGTCGGGCACCGTGACCCCGAGCGGTACGCCCAGCGCCACCCCGAGCGCCCCCACCCCGAGCCCCACCCAGTCGGCGGACTCCGACCAGGACGACGACGGCGGCCTGATCGAGGAGATCCTCGACGGGATCGGGGACATCTTCGGCGGCGGGCGGAACACCGACGAGCCGGAGAAGGCGGAACCGACCCCGTCCGCCACGCCGAGCGGACGTCCGGGCGCCACCGGCCGGCCCGTCCGTCCGTCGGCCACCGCCGCCCCCGGATGCGTCACCCCGAAGCCGGAGCCCAGCCGTCCCGCCCCGAAGGAGGAGGGGAGGGTGCTGCCGCGGATAGCCGCCGACCCGGGCCAGCCGGTCGTGGCGGCCACGCCGTCGAAGCTGACCGGCTCGAAGGTGACGATGACCGCGCTCCGGTTCGAGGGCATCGTCGACCTGCCGACGGCCGACGGCACGCTGAAGGTGCTCAAGTTCAGCATGGACCGGGCGGTCACCGACGACTTCCTGCTCTCCTCACCCGGTCCGGCCGGCCGGACCATGCGGTTCGCCACCGACCGGCTGACGGTGAAGGGGGACGTCGCCTTCTACGCCACCCGGTTCGTCGGACGGCTGCTCGGGATCAAGATCACGCTGACCCCGGACCTGCCGATCCCCGGGGGTATCCCGATCACGGTGCCGTTCCCGGTCACCTTCACCGACCCCGTGATCGACCTGGCGTTCGTCACCAGTGACGTGCTCACCGCACGGCCGAAGCTGAAGCTGACGCTCGACTGACCTCGCTCCACCACCACCGGGTGCGGGGCCGGCCGTCCCACCGGCCCCGCACCACCCTCTCCGATCAGAGCCGGCCCAGCGCCGTGCGCAGCGGGTCGAGCCCGAGCGAACCCAGGTCGAGCGCCTGCCGGTGGAACTCCTTGAGGTCGAAGTCGGCGCCCTTGCGGGCCTTCGCGTCCTCCCGGGCCTGCAACCAGATCCGCTCGCCGACCTTGTACGACGGGGCCTGGCCCGGCCAGCCGAGGTACCGGTTCAGCTCGAAGCGCAGGGTCTCGTCCGGCACGCGGCAGTGCGCCCGCATGAACTCCCAGCCCAGCTCCGGCGTCCACCGCTCACCGGGGTGGAACCCGAACGGGTTGTCCCGCGGGATCTCCAGCTCCAGGTGCATGCCGATGTCGACGATCACCCGGGCGGCCCGGAACGCCTGCCCGTCGAGCATGCCGAGCTTGTCGCCCGCGTCCTCCAGGTAGCCCAGCTCGTCCATCAGCCGCTCGGCGTAGAGCGCCCAGCCCTCGCCGTGCCCGGAGACCCAGCAGAGCAGCCGCTGCCAGCGGTTGAGCTTCTCGGCCCGGACCGCGGTCTGCGCGACCTGGAGGTGGTGACCCGGCACGCCCTCGTGGTAGACCGTGGTCACCTCACGCCAGGTCGAGAAGTCGGTGATGCCCTGCGGCACCGCCCACCACATGCGACCCGGCCGGGAGAAGTCCTCGCTGGGACCGGTGTAGTAGATGGCCCCGTCGCTGGTCGGCGCGAGGCAGCACTCGATCCGGCGGACCTGCTCCGGAATGTCGAAGTGCGTGCCGTGCAGCTCGCTGATCGCCTTGTCGGCGAGGGCCTGCATCCAGTCCCGGAACGCCTCCTTGCCCTGGATGGTCCGGGCCGGGTCGGCGTCCAGAGCCGCGACGGCCTCGTCGATCGTCGCGCCGGGGCCGACGATCCGCGCGGCCACCGTCCGCATGTCGGCCTCCAGGCGGGCCAGTTCCTCGAACCCCCACGCGTACGTCTCGTCGAGGTCGACCTTGGCGCCGAGGAAGTACTGCGAGGCCAGCTCGTAGCGCTCCCGACCGGCGGCCTGCTTGTCCCGCCCCCGCGGCGCCAACTCGGTGCGGAGGAACTGCCCGAACTCGGCGGTCGCGGCGGTGGCCGCCGCCGCTCCCCGGCGCAGCTCGGCACCGAGGGTGCCGTCGACGCCCAACCGCTCGACCAGGCCGTGGAAGAAGTTGTCGCCGTTCGGGTCGACCCAGATGTCGCACTGCTTGGCGACCTCCAGCAACTGCGCCTTCGCGCTGACCCGCCCGGCCGCGGCCTCCTCGCGAAGCGTCGTCTTGTACGCCTCGACGGCGCCCGCGAACCCGTTGAGGCGGGCCGCGATGTTGGCCTGGGCGTCCGCACCGTCGGTCGGCATCAGGTCGAACACCGAGCGCAGGTCGTGCAGCCCGCTGGTGATCACGCTGACCTCGCTGGTCGACTCGCCCGCGTCGTACCGGGCCAGTTCGAGGCCGAGTCGTTCCTGCATGGCCTCCTGGGCGGTCCGTTCCGCCTCGGACTCCGGCTCCGTCACGTCGAGGTCGGCGACGGTCCGCCGGGTCAGCTCGGCGCGGGCCGCGTACCCGTCCGGCGACAGGTCGTCGAGTTTGTCGTCGTAGCCGGCGATGCCGACGTAGGTGGCGCCGGTCGGGCTCAGCGGCGCCCAGTCGGCCACGTACCGGTTCGCGATGTCATCGATTCGTCCCACGCTGCGACCCTACGGGACTCCACGGGCCGGTTGTCGACCCTGTTTGCGGTGTTCAGGGAAGCAGGTCGGCGGGGTCGATGACCATGGGCGCACCTCCTCGGGGTGGTCAACGCGTCACCCGCGTAGGCGGTTTCTGTGGCGCAGGACACGGTGGCCGAAAAGCGCGGGACTTCGTCGTACCCCAGGTGCAGAGTGTCAGGGGTGACCACCGACTTGACCCCTGACCGGGCGGCTCTGCGGAGCTGGCTGCCCGGCTTCGTCGCATTGGGCGCGATCTGGGGATCCAGCTTCCTGTTCATCAAGGTCGGCGTGGCGGAGCTGCACCCGTTGCACCTCACCCTCTACCGGGTCGCCGCCGGCGCGGTGACGCTGCTGGTGGTGCTCGCCGTGCTGCGCGACCGGCTGCCCCGCGAGCCCCGCGTCTGGGGGCATCTCTTCGTGATCGCCGCGCTCGGCGTCGCGATTCCCTTCACCCTCTTCGGCTACGGCGAGCAGCGTGTCGAGTCGATGCTCGCCGGCATCTGGAACGCGACCACCCCGCTGGTCGTCCTGCCCATGGCGGTCCTGGTGTTCCGCACCGAGCGGCTGACGGCCCGCAGCGCGACCGGGCTCGCGCTCGGCTTCGCCGGTGTGCTGGTGGTGCTCGGCGTGTGGGAGGGCGTCGGCGGTGCCCACTTCACCGGGCAGCTCCTGTGCTTCGCCGCGGCGGCCTGCTACGGCGTCGCCATCCCGTACCAGAAGAAGTTCATCGCGGGCAGCGCGCTCTCGGGTGTCTCGCTCTCGGCGGCCCAGCTCCTGATGGCGGCGGCCCAGCTCGCCGTGGTCGCGCCGCTGGTCGCCGGCGCGCCGCCGGTGCCGACGGCACTGTCGCCCGAGGTCCTGGCCAGCGTGGTCGCCCTCGGCGCGCTCGGCACCGGCCTGGCCTTCGTGATCCACCTGCGCAACATCCGGGTCGCGGGGGCGAGCACCGCCTCCATGGTCACGTACCTGATCCCGCTCTTCGCGGTGCTGGTCGGCGCGGTCGTGCTCGATGAGCGGATGACCTGGCACCAGCCGGTCGGCGCGCTGGTCGTCCTCCTCGGCGTCGCCGTCTCCCAGGGCCTGGTCGGCCGCCGCCGGACCCCGACCCCGGCCGGCGTCGCCACGCCCGCCGTCCCCGCCGCCCGGGTGTAAGGAAGGGCCCCTTCTTAACGCCTGCGGTAGAGGAAGGGCCCCCTGTTAACGGGGCGGGGTCAGGCGTGGGAAGCGGCCCAGGCGACCAGGTCCTCAGCGGACCAGGTGTTGACGACACGGTCGGCGGGTACGCCGCACAACGCGGCCCGCTCGCAGCCGAACCGCTGCCAGTCGAGCTGGCCCGGGGCGTGCGCGTCGGTGTTGATGGCGAACCGGCAGCCCGCCTCCAGCGCGCGGCGGATCAGCCGCTTCGGCGGGTCCTGCCGCTCCGGACGGGAGTTGATCTCCACGGCCACGTCCCGTTCCGCGCAGGCGGCGAAGACCGCGTCAGCGTCGAAGTCGCTCTCCGCCCGGCTCCGGGCCCGGTGGGCCCGGTCGCCGGGGCCCTTCACGCCGGCCGGCCGGGACGACACCATCCGTCCGGTGCAGTGGCCGAGGATGTCCAGGTGCGGGTTCGCGATCGCGGCGAGCATCCGCCGGGTCATCTTCCCGCGTTCGTCGTTCAGTCCGCTGTGCACCGAGCCGACCACCACGTCGAGACGGGCCAGCAGCTTCTCGTCCTGGTCCAGCGAGCCGTCGGCGAGGATGTCGACCTCGATCCCGGTGAGGATCCGGAAACCCTCGGGCAGTGCCTCGTTGACCTGTGCCACGTGGTCGAGCTGCCGGCGCAGCCGGTCGGCGGTCAGCCCCCGGGCGACCTTCAGGCGCGGCGAGTGGTCGGTCAGCACCACGTACTCGTGGCCCAGCTCCACCGCCGCCAGCGCCATCTCCTCGATCGGCGAGCCACCGTCGGACCAGTCGGAGTGGGTGTGGCAGTCGCCGCGCAACGCCGTACGCAGCGCGGTCGCCGCCGCGTCCAGGTCGGTGCCCTCGGTGGAGAGCAGGCGACGCAGGTAGACCGGCTCCTCGCCGGCCAGCGACTCGGCGACACAACGGGCGGTGACGTCACCGACCCCGGACAGCTCGGTGAGCTTCCCGGTGCGGGCCCGCTCGCTCAGTTCGGTGGCCGGCAGCGCGGCCAGCGCGGCCGCCGCCGACCGGAAGGCCCGCACCCGGTACGTCGCCTCGTTCGCCCGTTCCAGCAGGAAGGCGATCCGGCGCAGATCGGCGATGGGGTCCCGGTCGCTCATGACCACCCAACCTACGCGCCTGCGCCGCCGGTCGGGGGACGACCGGCGGCGCAGGACGGGTGGTGGTGCGGATCAGGAGTGGGGCAGTTTCACGAGGGACCTGTCGCCGATACCGAGGGTTGTCGGGTTGACCCCGATGGCCGACCAGACCTCCACCTTGACCGTGCCGTTCGACAGGCTGCCGAGCGTGCCGGTGGCGGAGAGCAGACCGGTGTTCTGCGTGTAGTGCTCGAAGCCGGGGACCGGATCGGTGGCGAAGTAGCGGTACGTCTCCACCCGTTCCCAGCTCCCGTCGCCGGTCAGGTCGTAGGAGACCCGTGCCTGGACCCCGTTGCCGACCGCGCCGCCGGCGTCGAGGAACAGGTCGAAGGTCGTCTGGCCGCCGGCGTACGCCAGGTCCAGGCCGGTGGCCGTGAACACCTGGGCGTTGGTCGGCGTGCCGTCGTGGTTGGTGCCGCCCGCGCTCGCCACCGTGACCGTCGCGGCGCTTCCCGACGCTCCCATGCGACCGCTGGGAAGCAGGAACTGCGTCGGCGAGTCCGGCGTCGGGGGCGGGGTTGTGGGCGGAGGAGTCGTCGGGGGCGCCGTCGTCGGCGGCGCCGTCGTGGGCGGCGCGGTGGTCGGGGGCGCCGTCGTGGGCGGGGTGGTGGTGGGCGGTACGCCTCCGTCGGCGCTGCCGCCGCTCCAGGTGACCGCGCCGGTGGCGACCGTACGACCGGCCGGCACGTCCACCCGGGTGCCGTTGGAGAACGTCACGGTCAGCGGCGCGGACGTGATGTTGCTGGCGACGTACGTCCGTGCGCCGTTGCGGGTGAACACCGCCGCCAGCGGGTGGTTGGCGGTGACACCGGTGTCGACGGTGCCCAGCGCCGCGAGATTGCGGACCCAGTGGAAGGTGTGCGCGCGGCTCTCCCCCTCCTCCGGGACGTACCCGGGATTGGCCCGCAGCTTCGCCAGCGCCGCGTCCGGGTCGCCGAGGGCGAGGAACTGCCAGAGGATGTCCTGCCACACGGTCGGTTCCCCGCCGTTGTTGCGCACCAGTTCGGCGTAGTTGACCGTGTTGTACGCCGGGTCCTGGCCCATGTACAGGTGGCCGCCGGTGACGGGCAGCATGTTGATGCCCTGGATCATCTCCGGCTCGGCGCTGAACCAGGTGGCGTACGCTCCGCCGTCGCCCCACACCATGCCGACCGTCGAGTGCCCGAAGGCCGCCGGGAAGTTCTCGTTGTCGGCGTCGAACCAGTACTCGCGGATGGTCGCCGCCTGTGTGGTCCAGATGAAGACACCGGCGTCGCGCACGGCCGTGTTGCCGGTCGCCTGTCCCCACTGGATGAGGGCGTTGGCGAAGTTCATGCCCTCGGACGACGACTCCTGGTTGTTGCCGGCGGCGAAGGAGCCGTGCCCGGACGCCCAGTCGTGGCCGGCGTAGATGTCGAAGTCGCGCAGGTACGGGAAGCGGTTGTCGGTCCGGCTGTAGTTGTTGGCGTCCCGGATCAGCAGGTCGACCATGCCGCCGTACTGCTCCTGCTTGGCCCACGCCGGGTCGAACTTGGCCAGGGTCGCGGCGGCGGCGATGAAGTAGCCGTAGTGGAAGTGGTGGTCGTTGAGTTCCTGGTCGGACCCGTACGACGCCGGGTAGCCGATGAGGGTGCCCCAGTTCCGGTCGTAGTAGAAGATTTTGGCGGCCTCGCCGGGTGTGGCGGTGAACCAGTCGTTGAGGGTGGTGCGGATGGCGTTCAGCGCCGCCGTACGGGTCTCGGTGTCACCGACCTGGTCGGCGATCTCGGCGATCCGGGCGGCCCGTCCGAGTCCCTTGCCGGTCCAGTAGGTGTCGCCGCCGCGCTGGTCCATCGGGTTGGCCCGCACCGCCGCCAGGTGGCTGCGCAGCGTGGCCAGGTCCGCCCCGGTGCCGGTGGCGACGGCCGGTACCTCCGGCAGCACCCCCTGGAACCGCATGGACGTGCGGAACTGGTTCACCCCGGTGAGCACCTTCATCCGGCCCCGCGCCGACGGGTAGGTCTGCGCCAGCGGGGTGGAGCCGGCCAGCGCCTTCCACTGGTGCGGGTAGAGGCTCACCACCGTCCGGGTGGCGGTCCCCTCCCGTGGCGTCGTCGTGAACGCGTACGTGGTGTCGACACGGCCGGCCGCCTGGTCGTACGCGTAGGAGACCTTGGTGCCGGTCACGTGGGCGTGCGCGTACGTGCCGAAGGTGGTGGCGAGCTGCGCCCGCGCGGTGGCGTCGAGGCCCTGGCTGGGCAGCAGGGCGACCGAGAAGTAGCCCCTGCCGGCCAGGTCGGAGGTGATCCGGCCACCGCTGACCGTCCAGCTCGCGCCGGTCGGGGCGTACGCGACGTAGTCGTGGCCCCGGACGGTGAAGCCGATGGTGGAGCCGCTGTTCGTCCAGATGGTCGGGCTGCCACCGGTGGGGTTGATCTGCGCGGCGCCGCCGGTGGTGCGGAAGTAGGTCAACGGCAGGCCGTGGCCGATGGTGGCGCGCATGGTGCGGACGCCGTCGCCCCAGTACGGGGTGACCGTCCAGTCGGTCCAGCCGTCCACCCTGACGACCGGTGCGCCGAGCGCGGCCACGCCGACGCGGATGTCCTCGGCGTAGGCGTACTTGTACTCGCCGACGCCGGTCGCCGTGCCGGTGATGGTCGGCGTGGAGGTGGCGGAGAAGCCGAGGCCGTCACTGAACGGCTGGTAGGAGACGGGGTGTGCGTGCAGCGGCTCGCTGTACGCGCAGTTGGTCTTCTTCCAGAGCAGGGACGACCACCAGTCGTTGGTGGGGACGGGACCGGCCGGAGCGTCGGCGGTGACGAACTGGCGGGGGTTGGTGGACAGGTCCCCGCAGCCGGCGGGGAGCGGGCCGACGCGGTCGGTGGTGTAGCTGCCGGCGCCGACGGTGGCAGCCGCAGCCGGGGTGGTGTGGACGACGGCCAGCCCGCCGAGGACGAGGGCCAGGGCGGTGGTGGTGGCGGCCAGGGTCCGGTTGCGGTGTGACGCGGGAGGTTTCACGGTGCCTCCATCGCGGGGCGCCCGGTCCCGCCGGGCGCGTCGCTGAGTCGGAATTGTGAGGAAAGTTGCTTCAGAGAGCGCTCTCTTGAGGCGGGACGCTAACTCAGAGGCAAGACTTGCGTCAATGTTTCCGGTCGATGAAGCACGTATGTCGGAAAACCCGCGGACCGGGCCCGCTCCCCTGAGGACGGTGCGGGCCGGGCGGCTACCGGGCCGCGGCCGGTGCCTTCGGGCAGCCGTACCGGCGGTGCCAGGCGGCCACCTCGGCGGCCGGCTCCCGGTCGACCTTCCGGCGCCACGCGTCCAGGTAGGGCGCCGGCCAGACGACGCCGCGCCGGATCCACCAGCCGTCCTGACCCGTGCACGGCGGGGAGATGCCGAAGTGCAGGTGGCACACGTTGTTGGCGTTGCCGGTGCGGCCGACCGTCCCGAGCTGCCGCCCCGACCGGACCCGCACCCCGGCGTCGATGCCGGCGGCGACCTCGGTCAGGTGCGAGCCGTAGTAACGCACCCCGTCGTCGCCGAGCAGGGACACCGACAAACCCCCGTTGTGCGGCCCGCGCGGGCCGCGCGGGTCGAACCGGTCGACCCGGCTGACCTCCAGGATCGTCCCGTCGGTCACCGCCACGACCGGTGCGCCGCAGTCGGCGAAGATGTCCGTCCCCGGGTACGCGGAGTGGGTCGGGTGGTAGTCGACCTTGCCGGCGCGTACCGGGAAGACGTGGGGAGCCCCGGCGCGGGTCGGCGCGGCCGACGGACGGTCCGGGGCCGCGGCGCCCGCCGGGCCCGGCTGAGCGGCGGTGGCCGGGGTGTCCGGGGGCCCGGAGGCGGTGCCCGGCGTCGCCCCGGGACGGGTCGTCGCGCAGGCGGCGGCCACCAGCGGCACGAGCAACAGCAGGACCGGGTACGCGCGACGGCGTCCGATCGGCGGCGGGGGCATCGGATCATCCTGACAGAACCAGTACGGTGGACGAAGGTCCCTACGGCGGGAGGAGCGACGGTGGCCGGTCAGCCGTTCACGCCCCACTCCCATCCCGACTTCCGCCCGCGTACCCCCTCGGGTCTCTTCCCGTCCGGCCCCCCGTCGCGGCCCACCTACCGGGAACCGCATCCGGTGACCGGCGCGGGCGTCGCCCTCGGCGGAGCCGGCGCGGCCGCCTGGCTGCTCCTGTTCGGGCTGCTCGGCACGAGCGTGACCGGGTACGCCTGGTGGACCGTCCTCGCCGGTGGGCTGGCCTGGCTGGTCGCACTGCTGCTGGTCCGCTTCGGCGACCGGGGAGTGGCCGCCGGCATCGCCATCGTCACCGCCGGCGGGTGGAGCATCGCGGCGGCGGTGGTGGCCGTGCGCTGGGCGACCAGCGGCGACTGGCCGCTCTGGTGACACCGGTCCGGCCGCCTCGCCGGGCCCTGTGCGGCGGCCCGGCCACTGCGTTCTGTGGTGGTCCGGCTGCGGCACGAAGCCCATCTTGACGTGGCGGTCGGGACTCGGCACCCTCGGCGGTATGGCCTGGACCACTCCGCGGCTCGACCCCGAGCGCAGCCGCCGTCGCCAGCAGCTCCTCGCCGAGTTGGCCGGTGCGAGGGCGGTACGCCAACGGGACCGACCGCGTCGCCTGCGCACCGAGCAGCTGCGTCAGCTGATCGCCACGCGCCGCCGCGTCGCGGGCTGATCACCGGACTTTCCCACGATTGACGAGCCCTTCGGGGCGTTGACCGTTCCCCTGCCGATCGGACCGGCTAACGTGCACGCGTAACGGATCGGCGTGCTGGTGCCGAGGCATTTTGGGGGGACCGTGTCGTACTTCGCGGCGGCCGTGGTGCGCGACGAGAGCGGCTGGACCGCTTCCGAGGTGAGCCTGCGCGGTGTGACCGACCTGGAGGAGGTCGCCGACCGCCTGCGTGACGTCGACGTGGACGCCGACCTGTCGGTGCTGTTCGTCGAGGCGGACGACGCCTACCTGGTGATCCTGCGGCTCGACGACGGGGAGGACCTGCGGGTCTTCGGTTCCGACTCCGCGTACGCGGAGGAGTCCCGGTTGGGTGCCCTGCTCGTGGGTGACCTCAAGACCTCGGTGACCGGGCTGGACGAGCCCGAGGAGGCCCGTCCGGCGGCCGGCGACGACGACAGCGAGCAGCCCGCCGTGGACCCGGAGGCCGACCCGGTCGGCGACGCCGACATCCTCGCCGACCTGGGCATCTCGGCGCAGAAGCTGCTGAAGCTCTGCGGTCACGAGGGCATGATGCCCGCGGACGTCACCGCCGAGATCTCCGCCGTGCTCGGCTGCGCCGACGAGATCGAGGAGCTGCGTGAGGTCTGAGCCCGGCGGACCCGTCCCGGCCGGCGGCGGGGAGCCGGCCGATGCCACCGACCCGGCGCTGGAGACCGTGCGGCCCGGCCAGCCCACGCCCGGTCGGACCGGTCGGGTCGGCCCCGGTGCCGACGAGGGCCTGGCCGACCCGGCCGGCGCCGGTCGCCGGCTTCGGCACGATCTCTGGATGCGCCGGGCCCTGGAGGTCGCCGTCACCGGGCCGGACCTGCCGACGACGGACCCGGGCGACGCCGGTGACGTGCCGGTGGGCGCGGTGCTCTACGGGCCGGACGGCGTCGAGCTGGCGGTCGGACGCAACGAACGCGAGCTGACCGGTGACCCGACCGCGCACGCCGAGGTGCTGGCGCTGCGCCGCGCCGCCGAACGCCTGGGCCGGTGGCGGCTGGACGGCTGCACGCTGGTGGTGACCCTGGAACCGTGCACGATGTGCGCCGGCGCCCTGGTGCTGGCCCGGGTCTCCACCGTGGTCTTCGGCGCGTGGGAGCCCAAGACCGGCGCGGCCGGGTCCCTCTGGGACGTGCTGCGCGACCGTCGCCTCAACCACCGTCCGGAGGTCTACGGCGGGGTGCTGGAGGCCGAGAGCGCGGCGGTGCTCCGGGCGTTCTTCCGCTGAACCGGCAGCCGGCCCGGCCCCTAGCGGCCCTGGTCCGGCGTCAGACCGGCCGGCGCGGGTCGGAGCAGGGTCGCCGCGACGGCCCGACCGGTCTCCGTCCAGGCGGTGGGTCGCAGCGTCGCGGGGTCGAGGCGGACGATGGCCCGCCGACCCTCGGCGTGCAGGGTGCGACCGTCCACCGAACGGAACTGGAAGGCGTACTCGGCGCTGCTGGTGCCGAAGTGTTCGAGCCAGAAGTGCACCGCCACCGGCCCGGTCCCGGTGATCGGGGTCCGGTAGGTGATGGTGAACTCGCGGACGGCGTGGAACACGTCCGGAGCGCTGGTCCGCCCACCCTGGTAGGAAACCCCCCGGTCCGCCCAGTACGGCGTGAGGGCACGTTCCAGGAGGACCGCGTACCGGGCGTTGTGCAGGATCCCCAGGGCGTCGAGGTCGTCGAAGTGCACGGGGACGCGCTCGACGTGGCCGAACTCGACGGCGGGCTGCTCGATGGTGGCGTTGCTCATCACGGGCCTTCCGGTAGCAGGGTGGGATCGGGGCACAGCGCGCGGAGGCGGGCCAGCGCGCCGTGGCGGGCGAGTCGGTAGGCGGTCTCCGGGTCCAGCAGCCGGGACCGCATGGCGGCGGCGACACCGAGAGCGTCGATCTCGTACGCCAGCAGCGCGACGTCCACGTCGGTGGGGAGTTCGCCGGCCTCCACCGCCTCACCGACGAGGCGCTGGAGAAACGCGATCCACCGCTCGAACACCTCGGCGAGCCGGTCCCGCACGGGGCCGGGTCGGGCGTTGAACTCGAACTCGGTGGTGGCGAAGAAGCACCCGCCGGGCAGCACCCGTGCCGCGTAGAAGGCGATCCGGGCGTCGTGCAGCGCCCAGAGGCGGCGTACCCCGCGGGGCGCGCGCAACGCCGGTCCGATGATGCGCTCCTGCCACTGCTCGACGGCCCGGTTCACGGTGGCGAGCTGGAGGGCCTCCTTGGATCGCCAGTGGGCGAAGAGGCCGGACTTGCTGACACCGAGCGTCTCCGCGAGCCGTCCGAGGGAGAGCCCGTCGAGGCCGACCTCCGAGGCCAGCACCACCGCCGCGTCCAGCACGGCGATGCGGGTGCGGTCGCCCCGCGCGACGCGGCCGTCGACTGTCATGGCAGCAGCGTAATCAATAAGCACGACCGGTCGTATAGTTTTTGCCGGTGATCGCGGCCACACAAGGAAGGGCCCCCTGTTAACGCCTGGCGTTGTACAAGGGGCCCCTCTTAACACTTGGGTCAGGCGATGATGGTGTCCAGGCCGATCTCGACCATCTGGCTGAAGGTCTGCTCACGCTCCTGCGACGTGGTCTTCTCGCCGGTCTTGATGTGGTCGCTGACCGTCAGGATCGTCAGCGCCCGGGCCCTGAACCTTGCCGCGATCGTGTAGAGCGCCGCGGACTCCATCTCCACTGCCAGCACGCCGTAGTCGGCGAGCGTGTCGTAGAGGTCCGGGCGGTCGGAGTAGAAGGCGTCCGCCGCCAGGATCGGCCCGACCCGCATCGTGATGCCGCGCCGCTCGGCCACCTCGACCGACGTACGCAGCAGCCCGAAGTCGGCGACGGGCGCGTAGTCGATCAGTCCGTCGAAGCGCATGCGGTTCATGTTCGAGTCGGTGGACGACCCGATCGCCGCCACCACGTCCCGCAGCTGAAGGTCCTCGCTGAGAGCTCCGCAGGAGCCCACCCGGATCAGCGACTTCACGCCGTACTCGTTGATCAGTTCGTGGGCGTAGATGGAGGCGGAGGGCATGCCCATGCCGGAGCCCTGGACGGAGACCTCGACGCCGTTCCAGCGGCCGGTGAAGCCCAGCATGCCGCGGACCGTCGAGTAGCACCGGGCGTCCTCGAGGTAGGTCTCCGCGATCCACTTGGCCCGCAGCGGGTCGCCCGGCATCAGGACCCGCTCAGCGATCTCTCCCGGCTTCGCGCCGATGTGCGTACTCATGCCAAAGATCCTGCCAGGCCAGCGGGCGGCATACCGGTTCGGCGTCCGGACCGGTGGTCCTGTAGCCTACTCGGCGGTGGCGTGTCCGAGTGGCCTAAGGAGCACGCCTCGAAAGCGTGTGAGGGTTTACGCCCTCCGCGGGTTCAAATCCCGCCGCCACCGCTCGTGAACAGCGAGAACGCCCGGCAGGTCCGCGAGGACCGGCCGGGCGTTCTCGTCGTCACACCGCTGTCCTGTGTCAGCAGGGGCTGTGGCCGTCGGCGAAGAGGCGCTCGGCCCAGTCGGCGTACCCGGCGATGATTTTGCGGACCACGTCACCGTCGTGCAGGAACAGGTACGCCCGGTCGCCCTGCCGGGCGAGCAGTCCGTCGAACCGGTACGTGCCCGGCGGGGTGTCGAGGACCCGGACGTCCGGATAGCGGGCCTGGACATCCGTCACCGGGGTGCCGGTGGTGACGCCCTCGGGCGTGCCCACCGTGTCGCCCACCCAGAGCAGCACGAGCCGGTCGTCGACGAATATCGGGCTCACCGTGTCGTGACCGGCGAGCGCGGGTCCGCACGCATCGACGTCGGTCCGTAGGATGCCCCGGCGGGTCAGTTCGTCCTCGGTGTCGCCGAACTCGACGTTCCGCAGCCCGTTGAGGTCGACCACCTCGCTCGTCCCGATGGGTTCACCGGGGCGGGGCAACGTGGGCGTACGCGCATCGCTGCCCGAGATCCAGGCAGCCGTCAATAGTGTTGCGATGAACGCAAATTGTCGCAATTTCATGGAATCCCCCAGTCCCCAACGGGACCGCCGCCCTCAGGTTGCTGCCCCGCGGGAGATTGCCGCTTTTCCCACTCCTCGGCCAGCTCGTCCCAGTAGTCGGCGCTCAGCCGGCGACGCCCGTGGGCCAGCCAGCCCTCCGTGCTCCGCTCCACGTGCAGACCCACCTCGGCGAAGGGGTCGATCCAGGCGCCGGGCTCGACACCCAGTTCGACGAGCGCGCCGTTGATCGGCCAGTCGTCGCGGGGACCGTCGAACGCGGCGTCGAAGCGTGGCCCCCACGACAGCGTGCCGCCGAGCCAGACCGCCGCCGCCTGGTGCCCGGCCCCGCCGGAGAACTCCGCCTCGACGTACGCCACGGGGCCCCGGCGCGACCAGCGGACCAGCACCTCGGTCAACGGCGGAGAGAGCACCAGCGCGAACGGGTGGGCCGGCCCGAGATCCTCGACCGTGAAGTCCGGCGGCGCCCCGGTCAGCTCCTCCACCAGGAGCGGCGTCACGGGCAGCAGGGCGAAGTCCTGGCGCAGTTCGCCCAGGACGGCGTGGTCCAGGTCGCCGGTCTCCTCGCGAAGCAGGTCGATGTCCGCGATCACCGCGCTGAGCTGGTAACTCATTCCGGGCCCTTCGGCGTCGTACACGTCACCTGGGACGGTCGGCTCCCGGCGAACCCCCACAGCCTAAGGGCCGTCCGGAATGTCCGCGGTACGACGAAGGGCCGGTCCCGCCGGGACCGGCCCTTGCTGCTCCAGAGAGCGGAGGATACGAGATTCGAACTCGTGAGGGTGTGAACCCAACACGCTTTCCAAGCGTGCGCCCTAGGCCTCTAGGCGAATCCTCCGTCGAACAGGGTACAGGACCTCGCGGCCGCGCCCACCCCACCACCCCCTGGAGATCGCCCGGCCGTCGGGTAGGGTGGAGTCACCTCCCGTGCGGCGGTACCTCGTGAACCTCCCCAGGGCCGGAAGGCAGCAAGGATAAGCGAGCTCTGCCGGGTGCACGGGAGGCCTTTCTGTCTCCGGAGCCCTTTACGTCCGGATCTCACGCGACGCTCCCGTGTTAACAAGGGGCCCTTCCTCTACCGGAGGCGTTAAGCGGGGGCCCTTCCTTGCACTGGAGCGGCGGGGTGGGTGGTCGGCCGGGGCGGACCGGCGCAGAATGGCTCGGTCGAGAGGAGGCGGGACGGGTGGCACTGGCGCTCTACCGCAAGTACCGGCCACGTACCTTCGCCGAGGTCATCGGGCAGGAGCACGTCACCGAGCCGTTGTCGCAGGCGCTGCGCAGCGGGCGGCTCAACCACGCGTACCTCTTCTCGGGTCCTCGCGGGTGCGGCAAGACCTCCAGCGCCCGGATCCTGGCCCGTTCGCTCAACTGTGAGCAGGGCCCCACACCGGAGCCGTGCGGCCAGTGCGGGTCGTGCCGTTCGCTCGCCGTCGACGGCGGTGGCTCGATCGACGTCATCGAGATCGACGCGGCGAGCCACGGTGGCGTGGACGACGCCCGTGAGCTGCGGGAGAAGGCGTTCTTCGCGCCGGCCAGCAGCCGCTTCAAGATCTACGTCATCGACGAGGCGCACATGGTCTCGTCGGCCGGCTTCAACGCCCTGCTCAAGCTGGTCGAGGAGCCGCCGGAGTACGTCAAGTTCATCTTCGCCACCACCGAGCCGGAGAAGGTCCTCGGCACGATCAAGTCGCGGACCCACCACTACCCGTTCCGGCTGATTCCGCCCAAGACCCTCCGCCCGTACCTGGAGCAGCTCACCCAGGCCGAGGGCGTGCAGGTCGAGCCGGCGGTGTTCCCGCTGGTGGTGCGCGCCGGCGGCGGCAGCGCCCGGGACAGCCTCTCCGTGCTCGACCAGCTCATCGGCGGCGCCGGGCCGGAGGGCGTCACCTACGCCCGGGCGGCGGCGCTGCTCGGCGTGACCGACTCGGCGCTGATCGACGAGATGTGCGACGCGCTGGCCGCCGGGGACGGGGCTGCCGCCTACACCACCGTCGACCGGGTGGCCGAGGCCGGGCACGACCCCCGCCGGTTCGCCTCCGACCTGCTGGAGCGGCTGCGCGACCTGATCGTGCTCCAGCAGGTGCCGGACGCCGCCGCCAAGGGGCTGATCGACGGCCCGGCCGACCAGATCGAGCGGATGGCCGCCCAGGCCCAGCGCCTGGGCCCGGGCACCCTGTCCCGCTGCGCCGACATCGTGCACGACGGCCTGGTCGAGATGCGCGGCACCACCGCGCCCCGGCTGCTGCTGGAGCTGATCTGCGCCCGGATGCTGCTGCCCGGTGCCGACGACTCGACGGGCGGCCTGCTCCAGCGCCTGGAACGGATGGAGCGCCGGCTCACCCTCGCCGGCACCGACGCGCCGCCGGCCGCCGCCGGGCCCGCGCCCGCCGACCACCCCCCGGCGGTACGCCCACAGCCTCCCGCCCCGCCCGCGGCTGCCGCCGCGATCCCGGCCGGGACCGCCGGCACGCCGGCGGCGACCGGGCCCGACACCGGGGCGCCCCCGCCCACCAGCGCGACCGCTGACGCGGCTGCCGGTGCCCCCGGTCCGCACGTCGCCCCGCCACCGGGCGGCCCCGCGCCGCACTCCGTCCCGGCACCGGCCGGGTCCGCCTCGCACGTCGCCCCGGCACCGACGGGACCCGCGTCGGCCGCTCCGGCTTCCCGTCGTGCCGTGCCGCCCTCGGCCGTCATGCCGGACCCGTCGACCCCCGCGCCGCCGCGACCCGGTGCCGAGGCGCCCGGCGCGCTGGACGCGGTGGCGGTGCGCCGGGCCTGGCCCGAGGTGGTCGGCAAGGTCAACCGGAGCCACAAGAAGATCGCGGCGCTGATGCGCGACGCGGTCGTGCGGGACCTGGACGGCGACACGCTGGTGGTGACGGTCAAGTCGTCGGTGCTGGCGAAGATGTTGTCCGACCACGCCGCGGTGCTGACCGACGCGCTCTACGAGGAGTTGGGCGGGCGCTGGCAGATCCGCTGCGAGGTGGCCGGCGAGCGCGGTGGTGCCTCCCTGCCCGGCCCGGGTCGGCAGACCGCCCCCGCCCGTCCGGCACCGGTCCAGCCGACCTCCGGTGGCCCGTCCGGTCCGCCCGGGACGAGCCCGTCCGGCCCGTCGGGCGGTGCCACCCGCCCGGCCCCGGCCGGCGGTACGGGCAACGGTGACAGCGAGGGCTGGCCGGAGCCGACCCGGCCCGGCGGCGCCGGTGGGGACGACGACTGGCCCGAGCCGGCCCGACCCGGTGGGCCGGGACCGGCGGCAGCCGGCGGACCGGGACCGGCGGCAGCCGGCGAGGGTGCCGACTGGCCCGAGGCGGCCCGTCCCGGCGGGGCCACCGCCACCGCGACGGCGAGCGCGCCGGCCGTACCGAAGCCGGCGGGTCCGTCGGTGACACCACCGGCCGCGTCGCCCGTCGCCCCGGTGAGCAGCGCCATCGCCGCGGCCCGCGCCGCCGCCGCCGCGGCGGGGACCGGTGCGGCGAAGGGTCCGCGTACCTCGCAGGCGGACCGGAGGACCGCGGACGCCGAGTGGGCGGGCGAGCCCCCGTACGACCCGGACTACGACGGCCCGGTGCGCGGCGGCGGTGGACGCCCGGGGGGCGCCCAGCCGGCGGCACCCGTCTACGAGGGCTTCGACCCGGGTGACGAGCCGTTGGACGAGGTGATCGACGAGCGGACGGCCCGCCAGTCCAGTGAGGAGCAGGCGGTGCAGTTGCTGCGCGAGGCGTTCGGCGCCGAGAAGATCAACGAGGTCGACGCCCGGTAGGGCGGCGGGTCGCTCCGGTCAGGTGGTCCAGGCGGGCAGGCCGTGCGGGTGCGCCTCGGCGAGTAGCCGCTCCGACCCGGTGCCGATCCGGGCACGGAGCTGGAAGCGGTGCCAGCCATGCATGCACCGGATACGGCTCGAACAGCAGGTGCGTGACCGGCGCGTCGGTGCCGCCTGCGGCGGCCAGCCGGTCGAGTTCGGCGGTGACCCGGGCTCACTCCTCGGCCGGCACGTACTGCCGCAGCACCGAGTGCCACACGACGGTCAGTGTGCCGGGGCACGGCTCGATCCCGGCCAGGAAGTCCGCCGCACCGACCGGGACCACCCGGGCCGACAGGCGTCCGGCCAGCTCGAGCGCTCCGGCCAGCCGGGTGGCCCGGGCGGTGTGCGCCGGCCAGAGGTAGGCCCGCAGCGCGAGCGCGTCGTCCGCGCTGCCCGGGACCGGGCACCTCGTCCCGCCAGGCCTCGGGCAGCAGCACCGGCGAGTCGTCACGAGGTAATCGAGGAGAAGACCGCCCGAGAGTCGAGCGAGGAGCAGGCGGTACGGCTGCTCCTCGAGGCGTTCGGCGTTGAGAGGATCAGGGAGGCGGGCATCTGCTAGGCCTGTGTCGGACCCGGCAGGAGCCGGGGCGGGGCGCCGGTGACGGGACGAGCCTGGCGACTGATGCTCGGGCAACCTGACCGACCGACCTGCACGACAGTGACAATGGACTCCCGGACCCGCTAAAGCGGGTCCGGGAGTCCATTGTCACTGTGGCTCAGACTAGCAGCCGGTTGGGATGCTGGTGTAGAAAGTGGGCAGCATGTAGTAGGGCGTACCCGCGTTGCTGCGGAAACTGTACTTGCCCTGCCAGTTGCGCGTGAAATACACGCTGCGCGCCGTCCCGGAGTACCGCACATCGAGGGTTTCGCCGCTCTGGCCTGTTACATAAAGCTTCCAGTCCGCATAGCCGAAGGTCGCCGTTCCGACAATACCGTCGGCGGTTAGGCTACGGGCCGCCTGCCATTTCTTGGTTGCCGCCTCGGTCGTCGGCCCGAACTCGCAGTCGATGTCGGACGAGGTGAGGTATCCGTCGGCGTACAGGATCCACTGCCACAGTCCGGTGGCGCCGCTGTTGGCGTACGCGCCGCCCCGCCGCAGTGTCCCCTCGTCGCCGAAGTCGTCGGTGACGTCACCGCTACCAATGACGTACCCCTGCGAGGCCGACGCCTGCGCCGGCGCGGCATTGATCAGCCCGGCGGCCAGCACGATCGCGGCTACAGCCCCTCCGGTGACCAGGGCCTTGCGCAGACCAACCCTCATTGAAAGATGCACATGAACCTCCGACGATCATTTGCGTTGGCCGAACCCTACAGGACTCAATCCGGTCGTGGGGGGCAGCTCACCATGGTGAGGAACGGCGTGAAAACGCACGGCGTGCTTGCGCCGGCCGCTTAGCTCGGTGATCGAATCGGTGTCAGGGGCGTGGCGATGTCCGGCCGGGCGTGGTGCCCCGATGTCCATGACATCGGGCATGACGGAATCGACCCGGGCGGATCAGTCTGCTTAGAGGCCCAAACAAAATGGTCTATGGGTCTTTCGTCCCTGTAGAGAATGATCTACAGTTTTCGGCCGTGAGGCGTGGTGAGCAGCCGCCGTGGATCGTGCCGGACGGGCTGTGGCAACACATCGAGCCGTTGCTGCCCAACCTGAGCGCAACCTGCGGTACCGGGACGAAAGCGGATACCGTCATCGTGCGCCGGGATCCGCCGGCCGGGGAAGCGCCGCGCCGGGCGAGGCTGGTCACAACGGGCGATTAGGCTGGGCGGTGGCCCAGTAGACGAGTGCGAGAAGGAGCCATCCGTGCGCCCAGGTGGACAGCCGAACATGCAGCAGATGCTGAAGCAGGCGCAGAAGATGCAGCAGCAGATCGCCAAGGCGCAGGCCGAGCTGGCCGAGGCGGAGTTGACCGGCACCGCCGGCGGTGGCCTGGTGACCGCGACGGTCGCCGGCACCGGTGAGCTGAAGTCCATCCGGATCGACCCGAAGGCCGTCGACCCAGAGGACGTGGAGACGCTGGAGGACCTGGTCGTCGCCGCCGTGCACAACGCCTCCGAGGCGGCGCGGGAGCTGACCGAGCAGAAGATGGGCCCGGTCTCCGGTGGCATGGGCGGCCTCGGCCTGCCCGGTTTCTGAGCCACCAGATGTACGAGGGCGCCATCCAGGACCTGATCGACGAGCTGGGCCGGCTGCCGGGCGTGGGCCCGAAGAGCGCCCAGCGGATCGCCTTCCACGTGTTGTCCGCGGACCCGGCCGACGTCAACCGGTTGGCCGGTGCGCTGCGCAAGGTCAAGGAGCTGGTCAGGTTCTGCACCAGCTGCTACAACGTGGCCGAGTCCGACCAGTGCCGGATCTGCCGTGACCCGCGCCGCACCGACGAGGTGCTGTGTGTGGTCGAGGAGCCCAAGGACGTGGTGGCGATCGAGCGGACCGGTGAGTTCCGCGGTCGCTACCACGTGCTCGGTGGCGCGATCAATCCGCTGGAGGGCATCGGGCCGGACAACCTGCGCATCCGCGAGCTGATGACCCGGCTGAGCACCGGCACGGTCCGGGAGCTGATCCTGGCCACCGACCCGAACACCGAGGGCGAGGCGACCGCCACGTACCTGGCGCTGATGGTCAAGCCGATGGGGATCGCGGTGACCCGGCTGGCCAGTGGCCTGCCGGTCGGCGGCGACCTGGAGTACGCCGACGAGATCACGCTGGGCCGGGCGTTCGAGGGCCGCCGGGCGGTCTGACCGCCCGCTGAGCTGGGACGGATCTTCTGACACCCGGTGGCCGAACGGCCTCGCTCGACGTAACAGTTTGGCATCGCGTATCCGGATCGTTCGGCGGTCGGCCCCGTTTACCTTCGATTCTTCGGTGAGGGCTGCTCAAAGACACGATCCGATACCAACCGTCCATCCGGCGGTTTCCGCAGTGTCGGCGCGGGAGCTATGGTCACCGCCATCGGTGACCCCTGTCACCACGTTGTCCGTACCCCCAAGGACGAGGTGAAGCACCATGCGTGCAACCAGGCCGAAGGCCGCTATCGCGGCCGTTGCGGTCGCGGCCCTCGCGGTAGCAGGCTGCGCCGAGAGCAACCGCGATGATTCATCCGGCGGTAGCAAGAAGGAGACCCTCGTCTTCGGCGTAGCCGGAGACCCGAAGGTGCTCGACCCGAGCTTCGCCAGCGACGGTGAGTCGCTGCGTGTGGCGCGTCAGGTCTTCGAGACCCTGGTCCGCCCGGAGGAGGGTGGCACCAAGGTCACCCCCGGCCTGGCCGAGTCCTGGACGCCCGACGCGGCCGGCACCACCTGGACCTTCAAGCTCCGCTCGGGCGTGAAGTTCCACGACGGCACCGACTTCAACGCCGAGGCCGTCTGCGCCAACTTCAACCGCTGGTACAACGCCAAGGGCCTCATGCAGAGCCCGGACGTGACCGCGTACTGGCAGGACATCATGGGTGGCTTCGCCAAGAACGAGTCCCCGGACCTGCCGGAGAGCCTCTTCAAGTCCTGCACCGCCAAGGACGCGACCACCGTCGACCTGGCCTTCACCCGGGTCTCCAGCAAGATCCCGTCGGCCCTGATGCTGCCGT
Organism: Micromonospora sp. NPDC049497; assembly: GCF_044465805.1. NCBI lineage: Bacteria > Bacillati > Actinomycetota > Actinomycetes > Micromonosporales > Micromonosporaceae > Micromonospora > Micromonospora sp. NPDC049497. The sequence continues at coordinate 41,997 of NZ_JBITMC010000024.1, forward strand.
CGTTCTCCATCCACAGCCCGAAGGCGCTGGAGCAGTACGACGCCAGCAACGTCGGCGGCACCGCCGAGGACATCAAGTACCCGGCCTACGCCACGGCGCACCCGACCGGCACCGGTCCGTTCAAGTTCAAGGCCTGGGACGTCGCCAACAAGACGCTCACCCTGGAGCGCAACGAGGACTACGCCGGCGACAAGGCCAAGCTGAAGACCCTGATCTTCAAGACCATCTCCGACGAGAACGCGCGCAAGCAGGCGCTGCGCTCCGGCGACATCCAGGGGTACGACCTGGTCGGCCCGGCCGACGTCGAGCCGCTGAAGAACGAGGGCTTCAACGTCCTCACCCGTCCGGCGTTCAACATCCTCTACCTGGCGATCAACCAGGACGGGAACCCGAAGCTGAAGGACCTGAAGGTCCGCCAGGCGATCGCGCACGCGCTGAACCGGCAGGCCCTGGTCGACTCGAAGCTGCCCCCGGGCGCCAAGGTCGCGGTCAACTTCATGCCGGACACCGTCGAGGGGTGGAACGGCGACGTCACCAAGTACGAGTACGACGTCGAGAAGGCCAAGAAGCTGCTGGCCGAGGCCGGCGCGTCGAACCTGACGCTGCGGTTCCACTACCCGACCGAGGTCACCCGGCCGTACATGCCGAACCCGAAGGACCTCTTCGAGCTGCTGTCGGCGGACCTCAAGGCGGCCGGCATCAACGTCCAGCCGATCCCGCTCAAGTGGAGCCCGGACTACCTCAACGCCACCACCTCCGGCAACAAGCACGACCTGCACTTCCTCGGCTGGACCGGTGACTACGGCGACGCGTACAACTTCATCGGCACCTTCTTCGACCGTCGCAAGGACGAGTGGGGTTACAACAACCCCCAGCTCTTCGCCCAGTTCAAGGATGCCGACACCACCGCCGACGCGGCGGCCCGGATGGAGAAGTACAAGGCCCTGAACAAGGCCATCATGGACTTCCTGCCGGGTGTGCCGGTGTCGCACTCGCCGCCGGCGATCGTGTTCGGCAAGGACGTGACCGGCATCAAGGCGAGCCCGCTCACCGACGAGCGGTACGCCAGCGCCGAGTTCAAGTCCTGACCTGACGCAAAGACCGTGGGCGGGCGCTGTATTGCACAGCGCCCGCCCTCGGCCTCCGTACCCCCTTCGAGGTCACCGTGTTCCGGTTCATCGTCAGACGCCTGCTCCAGCTGATACCGACGCTGTTCGGGCTCTCCCTCCTGCTCTTCATCTGGCTCCGCCGGCTACCCGGCGGTCCCGAGACCGCCATCCTCGGCGAGCGCGGTACGCCCGAGATGCGGGCCGCGATCCGCCGCAGCATGGGCCTGGACGAGCCGATCCTGGTGCAGTACGGCCGCTTCGTCCGTCGCCTGATCCGGTTCGACCTCGGCACCTCCACCTCGACCAAGCGGCCGGTCGTCACCGAGTTCCTTGAGCGCTTCCCCGGCACGGTGGAGCTGTCGATCACGGCGATGGTGATCGCGGTCGGGATCGGCATCCCGCTGGGCTACCTGGCCGCCCGGCGGCGCGGCCGGCTGCTCGACCACCTGTCGGTGGGCGGCTCGCTGATGGGCATCTGCATCCCGGTGTTCTTCCTCGCCTTCGTGTTCAAGGCGATCTTCGCCGAGAACCTCGGCTGGTTCCCGTCCAGTGGTCGGCAGGACCCGACGCTCGAGGCGACGCGGGTCACCAACTTCTTCGTCCTCGACGGGCTGATGACCCGCGAGTGGGACGCCGCCGCCGACACCCTGTGGCACCTGGTGCTGCCGGGTATCACGCTGGCCAGCATCCCGCTGGCGATCATCGTGCGGATCACCCGGGCCAGCGTCCTGGAGGTGCTGAACGAGGACTTCGTCCGGACCGCCGAGGCCAAGGGCCTGACCGAGCGGACCGTCCGCGGTCGTCACGTGCTGCGCAACTCGCTGCTGCCGGTGGTCACGTCCATCGGTCTACTCACCGGCGGCCTGCTCTCCGGCGCGGTGCTGACCGAGACCGTCTTCGCCTTCAGCGGCATCGGGGCGTTCGTCGCCGAGGCCATCGGCCAACGCGACTACCCGGTCCTGATGGGCTTCATCCTGATCATCGCGGTGGTGTACGTGCTGGTGAACCTTCTGGTCGACCTCTCCTACAGCCTGATCGACCCGAGGGTGAGGGTCCGATGACGATCACCGGCGGCAAGAAGAAGGAAAAGATCGACCGGCTGGCCGAGTTGGCCGCGCGGGACGACGAGCGCGGCGTCAGCCTCTGGCAGGAGGCGTTCCGCCGGTTGCGCCGCAACCCGGCCGCGATCGTCGGTGCGGCCATCCTGGTGATCTTCGTCCTGGTGGCCCTGATCGGGCCGTTCCTCGTGCCCCACGCTCCCGACGCCCAGCTCTGGAAGGGCGAGGTCCGTCTCGGCGAATTCCCGGGGCCGCGGGCCGAGAACTGGTTCGGCACCGACCAACTCGGTCGGGACGAGTTCAGCCGCATGATCGTCGGTGCCCGGCAGACCCTGCTGGTCGGCATCGTCGCCACTCTGATCGGTCTCGCCGTCGGGTCGCTGCTCGGTGGCGTCGCCGGCGCGGCCGCGGGCCTGGGTGGTCGCTGGGGACGGGCGGTCGACAACGTCCTGATGCGCTTCATCGACATGCTGCTGGCCATGCCGAGCCTGCTGCTGGCGATCAGCATCGCGGCCATCCTCGGCTCCGGTCTGACCACGGTCATGATCGCCGTCGGCGTGGTGTCGGTGCCGGTCTTCGCGCGGCTGCTGCGCGGCTCGATGATCTCCCAGTCGAACAGCGACTACGTCCTGGCCGCCACCTCGCTGGGCGTGAAGAAGCCGAAGATCGCCCTTTCCCATGTGGTGCCGAACTCGCTCGCCCCGGTCATCGTTCAGGCCACGCTCACCCTGGCCACCGCGATCATCGAGGCGGCGGCGCTGTCCTTCCTGGGACTCGGCAACAACGACGCCTCCATCCCCGAGTGGGGCGTCATGCTCGCCGACGCGCAGCAGTACCTCGACTCCGCGCCCCGGCTGGCGATCCTGCCGGCGGTGGCCATCATCATCACCGCGCTCGGCTTCACCCTGCTCGGTGAGGCGATGCGTGAGGCACTCGACCCGAAGCTGCGGAAGTAGGTCCCCTCATGGCACTGCTCGAAGTGGACGACCTCTCCGTCACGTTCGCCCGGCGCGGCCAGCGCACCGTGCACGCCGTCGACGGGGTCTCCTTCTCCGTCGACGCCGGTGAGGTCGTCGGTCTGGTCGGCGAGTCCGGCTGTGGCAAGAGCGTCACCTCGCTGGCCATCATGGGCCTGCTACCCAAGCAGCCGGGCCTGCGGGTCGGCGGCAAGGCCGTCTTCGACGGCACCGACCTGCTCCAGTTGGACGACCGGTCCCGCCGTGACATCCGGGGCCGGGACATCGCGATGATCTTCCAGGACCCGCTGTCCTCGCTGAACCCGGTCATCCCGATCGGGCTTCAGGTGACCGAGGTGCTCACCCGGCACCGGGGCATGAAGGGCGCGGTGGCGGAGAAGGAGGCGGCCGCGTTGCTGGACCGGGTCGGCATCCCCGACCCGAAGCGGCGGCTCAAGGAGTACCCGCACCAGCTCTCCGGTGGCATGCGGCAGCGCGCCCTGATCGCCATGGCGGTGGCCTGCCAGCCTCGGCTGCTGATCGCCGACGAGCCGACCACCGCGCTGGACGTCACCATCCAGGCGCAGATCCTGGAACTGCTCAAGGATCTGGTCCGGGACTCCGGCACCGCGCTGCTGATGATCACGCATGACCTGGGTGTGGTCGCCGGCATGTGCGACACCGTCAACGTGCTGTACGCCGGCCGGGTGGTGGAGACGGCCCGCCGTCGTCCGCTGTTCCGCGAGCCGCGGCACCCGTACACCGTGGGGTTGCTCGGGTCGGTGCCCCGCCTGGACGCGGGGCGCGGCCAACGGCTCACCCCCATCCCGGGCTCGGTCCGCGACGTCCTGCCCTGGCCCGACGGCTGCGCGTTCGCCCCCCGCTGCTCGCGGCGGGTCGACGCGTGCGTAGGTGAACCGCCGGCCCTGGTGCTCACCCACGACGGTCGCAGCTACCGCTGCGTCAACCCGGCACCGGTTCCCGGGCTGACGCCGGCCGACGACGTCCGGGCCGTGGTGCCGACGGACGCGCAGCCCGGTTCGGTGCCGGCCCAGGCCGTCCCGGACGACCCGCCCACGGTGCCGGGCCTGGGCCCCGCGCCGCGCGAGGAGGAATCAGCGTGAGCGAGCAGACTGTCGAGCCGACCGTCGAGCGCGACGACATCCTGGTCGAGGTCCGCGACCTGAAGGTGCACTTCCCGATCCGCCGCGGCGTGATCTTCGACCGGACGGTCGGCCACGTGAAGGCGGTCGACGGCGTCGACCTGCGCATCCCGCGCGGGAAGACCTACGGCCTGGTCGGCGAGTCCGGGTGCGGCAAGTCCACGCTCGGACGGGCGCTGCTCCAGCTCACCCCGCCGACGAGCGGTGAGGTGAGCTTCGACGGCGTCGAGCTGACCACGCTGCGGGCGGGGAAGCTCCGGGAGATGCGCCGCCGCATGCAGATGATCTTCCAGGACCCGATGTCGAGCCTGGACCCCCGGCAGAACGTCGAGTCGATCCTCACCGAGGGCCTCCAGACCCACGGCATCGGCGCCGACCGCGACGACCGGCGGCGGATCATCGGCGAGACCCTGGACAAGGTCGGGCTGCCGCGCTGGGCGCTGTCCCGCTACCCGCACGAGTTCTCCGGCGGTCAGCGGCAGCGCATCGGCATCGCCCGCGCCCTGGTGCTCGGGCCGGAGCTGATCGTCGCCGACGAGCCGGTCTCCGCGCTCGACGTGTCGATCCAGGCCCAGGTGGTCAACCTGCTGGACGAACTCCAGGACACCCTCGGCCTGACCTACCTGGTGATCGCCCACGACCTGGCCGTGGTCCGGCACATCTCCGACACGGTCGGCGTGATGTACCTGGGCGCGCTGGTCGAGGAGGCGCCGGCCGACCGGCTCTACACCGAGCCGCTACACCCGTACACCCGGGCGCTGATGTCGGCGGTGCCGGTGCCGGATCCGGACGTGGAGGACCGCCGGGAGCGGATCCTGCTCGCCGGCGACCTGCCCTCCCCGGCCAACCCGCCGTCGGGCTGCCGCTTCCACACCCGCTGCCCGTGGGCGCAGCCGACCCGCTGCGCCGACGAGCGGCCGGTGCTGCGGGAGATCGGCGGCAGCCGGGTCGCCTGCCACTGGGCGGAGCGGATCGCCAGCGGCGAGCTGCGCCCGCACAAGGTCGAGGTCCAGCTCACCCGACCCGCCGGCGAGGGCGAGGAGCCGCACACCGTCTCCGCGCCCACCGAACCCGGCTCGTACGTGTAAGGAAGGGCCCCCGCTTAACGCCTCCGGTAGAGGAAGGGCCCCTTCTTAACGCCTCGCGGCGTCGGGAAGGGGCCCTGTCCGATGGTGTGGGACTCAGCCCTCGGGGCGGTTGACGAGGGCGACGGCGATGGTGTGCACCGCGTCCAGGGCAGCCGGGTCGGCCAGGGCGGCCCTCCCGCCGGTCACCGCATACCACTCCTCGGCGTCCTTGTACTGCACCTTCAGCGTGACCTGGCCGGCCGCGTACTCGGTGCGTACGGTCAGCTCGCCGGTCACCACGCCGACCTCGTCGGTCATCACCCCGCCCGGCCCGGCCACGACGTCGGCCGTACGGCTCTGTGCCCCGCCGGCCGCGGCGTCCGCGCTCATGCCGGCACCCGGCACGGCGGCCCCGGCCGCCCCGTCGGCGGTCATCCCGGCGGTGCTCGGCCCGGCCGGCGGGCTCCCGGTCGCGGCGGCCGCGTCGTCGCCGCCGGCGTCCGGCGTCTGCTCCGGGGCGGGCGTCGCCCCGGCTCCGGTCACGGCTTGCTCGCCCATGTGCAGCCCTCCAACATCTCGGTCAGGGCGGCCTTCTCGGCTGTCGTCACCGTGAGCCGCCAGTGGTGCTTGACCGTGACCCAGTTCTCGGCGTACTGGCACCAGTACGACCGGTTCGCCGGTTTCCACTGGGACGGGTCCTGGTCACCCTTTGCCCGGTTGGAGCTCGCGGAAACCGCGATGAGCTGCGGCTGGTCCAGGTCGTTGGCGAAATCGCCCCGCTTCGCGTCGTCCCACTCGTCGGCACCCGAACGCCACGCGTTGGCCAGCGGAACCATGTGGTCGATGTCCACGTCGGACGGATCGGTGAAGGCACGCCCGTCGTACACGCTCTCCCAGCGGCCGGCGACCACGTTGCAGCCGGACAGTTCGATGTCCTCGCCGTCGCGCTTGAGGACGGTGTCGCGGACGTCGCAGTTCTTACCCGTGTCCCGCCAGTGCGGGAACTTCTCGCGGCTGTAGCCGCGCATCGAACCCGCCTTGGCGACGGCGAGCTGCTCCAGCATCTGCACGGCGTTGCCGCCGCCCGTCGGCGTCGGCTCGGGCTCCTCGACCGGGACGCAGCCGCCCGCGCCGAGGGCGAGCGCCGCGGCGAGCGCCGCGGTCACCGCGGCACGCGGTCCTGATCTGGTACGCACAGACGACACCTTTCCAGCTTGCGGGCTCCCGGCGATCCCGCACAGTACCCGGACACGGTTTCGGCGTTTCGTGGCGTCTGTCATATGGCGCAGGGCAGATTGGTGAACATGGCTCCACCCGCGCCCGCTCTGCGCATGGGCACCGCCTCCGGACGGGGAACCCTGCTGGCGGCGGTCCTCGCCTCCGGGATGGTCTTCCTCGACAGTACCGTGGTGAACGTGGCCCTGCCCCGGCTCGGGCGCGACCTCGGGGCGACCGTGGCCGGTCTGCAGTGGACCGTCAACGGCTACCTGCTGATGCTGGCCGCCTTCGTCCTGCTCGGTGGGGCGCTCGGCGACCGGTTCGGCCGCCGGCGGATCTTCCTGCTGGGGGTGGTCTGGTTCACACTCGCCTCCCTGCTCTGCGGCCTGGCCCAGGACACCACCCAGCTCATCGCGGCCCGCTTCCTCCAGGGCGCGGGAGGTGCGCTGCTCACTCCCGGTTCGCTGTCGGTGCTCCAGGCCAGCTTCCACCCCGACGACCGGGCCAGGGCGATCGGTGCCTGGAGCGGCCTGTCCGGCGTGTCCACCGCGCTCGGCCCCTTCATCGGCGGGCTGCTCATCGACGCGCTCTCCTGGCGGTGGATCTTCTTCCTCAACGTGCCGCTGGCCGTGCTCGTGGTCCTCGCCGCCCTGCGCTGGGTGCCGGAGAGTCGGGACGTGGAGGCGTCGCGTACCGAGGGGCCGGGTCGCCGGCGCCGCCGGTTCGACGTGGCGGGGGCGCTGCTCGGCGCGGTGGCCCTGGCCGGCGTCACGTACGCCCTGATCGACGCCCCCGCGCGCGGCTTCGACTCGGCCCCGGTGCTGGTCGCGGCCCTGGTCGGGGTGGTCGGCGCGGTGGTCTTCGTGCTGGTCGAGCGGCGCCGGGGGGACAGCGCGATGCTGCCCACCGGGCTGTTCGGCAGCCGGCTCTTCTCGGTACTGAACATCTTCACCGTGGCCGTGTACGCGGCCCTCGGTGGCTTCACCTTCTTCCTCGCCGTCTACCTCCAGAACGTGGTCGGCTGGTCGGCGTTCCTCACCGGGATCTCGCTGCTGCCGATGACGGTGTTGCTGCTGGTCGGGTCCGCCCGGGCCGGTGCCCTCTCGGCACGCATCGGGCCCCGGCTCCCGCTGACCGTCGGACCGGTGGTCGCCGCCCTCGGGCTGGTCCTGCTGCGCGAGGTCGACCCGGGGGCGTCGTACTGGCGGGACGTTCTGCCGGGGGTGCTGCTCTTCGGCGCCGGGCTGACCCTGGTGGTGGCGCCGCTGACCGCCTCGGTGCTGGCCGCCGTGGAGGACCGGTTCGCCGGGGTGGCGAGCGGGTTCAACAACGCGGCGTCCCGGGCGGGCGGCCTGCTCGCGGTGGCCGCGCTGCCGCTGCTGGTCGGACTCTCCGGCACCGGGTACGAGCAGGAGGCCGACCTGACCGACGCGTACCGGGGAGCGATGCTGTGGTGCGCCGGGCTGCTGGTCGCTGGGGCGGTGATGGCGGCCGTGCTCATCCACCGCCCACCCCGGGAGGCGGTGGAAGGAAGGGCACCTTCTTAACGCCTGCGGTAGAGGAAGGGCCCCCTGTTAACACCGGTCCCGGCCTTGCTCCGCGCCCGGCGACCTGCGGGCCCGAGTCTGGAGGCGGACGCCCGGTCTACCGTCGAGGGATGAGTGATCTTTCTGGCCGACTCCGGTACCGCCTGCTCACCGGGACCGACGACGCCGACTTCTGCCGCCGGATCAGCGAGGCGCTGGCCGACGGCTACCGGTTGTACGGCTCACCGGCGATGACCTTCGACGGGGAACGCGTCGTCGTCGCCCAGGCGGTCGTGTTCGACGACGGCGATCCGTCCCGGGTCGTACCGGCCTGATGGGCGTTAAGAAGGGCCCCTTCCTATACGCCAGGCGTTAATAAGGGGCCCTTCCTTGCACCTCAGGCGTGGGCGCGGTTGACGGCGCTGGTGACCGCCTTGACGGAGGCGGTGACGATGTTGGCGTCCACGCCGACGCCCCACACCGTACGGCCGTCGACCTCGCACTCCACGTACGCCGCGGCCTGTGCGTCGCCGCCGGAGGACATCGCGTGCTCGTGGTAGTCGAGCACCCGTACGCCGACGCCGATCGACTGCAGCGCGTTGACGTACGCGTCGATGGGGCCGTTGCCGACCGCGGTCAGGGACGTCGGCTCGGTGCCGCGACCGACCCGCGCGTCGATCTCGACCTTGCCCTCGACCGTGCCGATCGTGTAGTCGGCCAGCACGACGGCCGGGTCGATCTGGTGGTCGACGAGGTAGTTCGAGGCGAAGATCTCCCACATGGTGCCCGGGTCGACCTCGCCGCCGGCGTGGTCGGTGACCTGCTGCACGACGCCGGAGAACTCGATCTGGAGGCGGCGCGGCAGGTCGAGCTGGTGCTCGGTCTTCATGATGTACGCGACGCCGCCCTTGCCGGACTGCGAGTTGACCCGGATGACCGCCTCGTAGGTGCGGCCCAGGTCCTTCGGGTCGATCGGCAGGTACGGAACCGCCCAGGTGAACTCGTCGACCGGCACCCCGGCCGCCGCCGCGTCGGCGTGCAGGGCGTCGAAGCCCTTCTTGATCGCGTCCTGGTGGGAGCCGGAGAAGGCGGTGTAGACGAGGTCGCCCGCGTACGGGTGGCGCTCGTGCACGGGCAGCTGGTTGCAGTACTCGACGGCGCGCTTGACCTCGTCGATGTTCGCAAAGTCGATCATCGGGTCGACGCCCTGGGAGAACAGGTTCAGGCCCAGCGTCACCAGGTCCACGTTGCCGGTGCGCTCGCCGTTGCCGAACAGGCAGCCCTCGATCCGATCGGCGCCGGCCAGCAGGCCCAGCTCGGCGGCGGCCACCCCGGTGCCCCGGTCGTTGTGCGGGTGCAGGCTCAGCACGAGGCTGTCCCGTCGGGGCAGGTGCCGGTGCATCCACTCGATCGAGTCGGCGTACACGTTCGGCATGGCCATCTCGACGGTGGCCGGCAGGTTGACGATCAGCCTGCGGTCCGGGGTGGGGTCGACGACCTCGATGACCTTCGCGCAGACCTCCACCGCGTACTCCAGCTCGGTGCCCGTGTACGACTCGGGGGAGTACTCGTAGTAGATGTCGGTGTCCGGGGTGTGGATCTCCGCGTACTTCCGGCAGAGGCGCGCGCCCTGGGTCGCGATGTCGGTGATGCCGTCCCGGTCCAGCCCGAACACCACCCGGCGCTGGAGCGTCGAGGTGGAGTTGTAGAAGTGCACGATCGCCCGGTGGGCCCCGCGCAGCGACTGGAACGTCCGCTCGATCAGGTGCTCCCGGCACTGGGTCAGCACCTGGATGGTGACGTCCTCCGGGATCAGGTCCTGCTCGATCAGTTGCCGGACGAAGTCGAAGTCCGTCTGGCTGGCCGAGGGGAAGCCGACCTCGATCTCCTTGTAGCCCATCTGCACCAGCAGCTGGAACATCCGCCGCTTGCGCTCGGGCGACATGGGGTCGATGAGCGCCTGGTTGCCGTCGCGGAGATCGACCGCACACCAGCGGGGCGCCGCCTCGATCCGGCGGGTCGGCCAGACGCGGTCCGGCAGGTCGATGCGGAACTGCTGGTGGTACGGCAGGTAGCGCCGGTACGGCATCCGGCTGGGGCGCTGCCGGGCGATCGGATCGGTGTCGGCGTCGGTGGTGCCGGCTGGGTGAGCCATGGCGGAGTGCTCCCGAGGGTCATGTGACGTCAGCGTCGAAGGTCGGCGTCGGTGCCGGAGGTCGGCGTCGGTGCCGAGCGAAAAGGTCCGGGACGGTGCTGGGCGGCGCGGTTCGACTCCGCGACGAGGTGCCGGCCGTCAGGCCTCGTCGCGGCAACCAAGAAGGAGATACGCCTGCCACATGACAGAGTCACCCTACGTGGTGGGGCGGGATGTGGGAAGGCAGGTCCGTAGGTTGAGACGGACTTCGCAGCCGGTCAGGCGAGCAGCAGGTCCCGGACGGGCCGGCGCCGTCGCAGGCCGGTCTCACCAGGCAGGAGATCGGCGGGGAGGCTGAGCGGGTCACCGAGCTGGCCGACGGCCACCACCACCGCCGGCAGCACGTCGGCGGGCAGGTCCAGGTCGGCCGCGAGGCCGTCGTGGTCGAGGTCCCGGAGCTGGCGTACGTGCAGTCCGAGCGCGGTGGCCTGCACGGTCAGGTGCGCCACGGCCTGGCCCAGGTCGTACGCGGCGCAGCCGGTCGGGTCGGCGTCCGGCGCGAGGTGGGCGGCGAGCACCAGCGCGGAGGCGCGGCCCGCCCAGCGCTGGTCACGGAGCGGGAGGTTGACCACGATCCGCTTCCAGGTCTCGTCGTCCCGGTGCCCGAGGGCGAACCGCCACGGCTGCGCGTTCCCCGCCGACGGTGCCCAGCGGGCGGCCTCCAGGAGGACGTACGCCTCGCCCGGGGTCAGCTCCGCGGCGGGGTCGAAGGACCGGGGGCTCCAACGGAAGGCGAGCAGCGGAGTGAGGTCAGCCATGAGAGGAGCGTCCCGTATGGGCGATTGATCCTTCCGGCAGGGTGGGTCGAATGTGGGCAAGAGCACCCGTAACGGAAACGGTCTCAGGACGTTTCCGGGCTGACCGACGGCTCCGGTGACGCCAGGTCCAGTGGCTCGGCCTCCACGACCGGGCCGGCGAGCTGGACGCTCGCCGGAGCCGGGGCGGGCGTACCGGCCAGGAGCAGCGTGCCGAAAGCGGTGCGCACCGCGGTCGGCGTGCCGTCCGGGTCGTAGCAGTAGATTCCCGGGTCCAGGGGCGCGGTGATCGACGCGGAGGTGGTCTCCACCGAGTAGCAGGTGCCGGCCGCACCCGGGGGCGGCTGCGCGGGCGACACCGCGAGCGGGGACCGCCGGTCGGTGAGCACGTCCAGCCAGTCGGTGAACGGGTGCTGCACCCGGGGGTCCAGTCGGCGCGGCACGGCGTCGTCGGAGTCACCGAGGCGGACGCAGGCCGGCGGCTCCGGCCTGGTCGCCGACGGCAGGGTGCACTGGAACAGACCCTCGGCGGTGGCGGCGAACGACACGTCCGTCGTGCCCCCGAGTGCCCCACCCGGCACGTCGACCCGCCAGCTGCCGTCGTTCGCGCTGGTCACCACGACCGTCCGGTCCGGCGCGTCCGGACCGCTCAGGATGTAGGTGGCGATCAGGTGCCGGTCCTGCGCCGCTGCCGCGAGGCCGGCCAGTTCGTCCCGCGCGGCGTCCATCCCGGCGGGCGCCTCCGCCGTACCCGGTGTCGGGGTCGCCGGCGCCGTCTCCGGCTGGTCCGGCCCGCAGGCCACGAGGATCAGGGGCAGGGCCAGGGTGAGGACCACCCCCCGGACCGTCGACGCGGTCGCGGCCGGAGCGGTCGACTGCGGCAGGACGGCCGGGCGCGGCGGGAGGGCCGACCGTGCCGGGGCGGCCGGGGCGGGCGCGGAGCCGGCCGGGCGGAGGTGGGCGTGCATCCGCACATTGTCGCCACCCGCGTGCCGTGGTGGGGGGCGGCGCGGCGCGACCTCTCCGGCGTGTCCCGCGCCACCCCGGCCGTCCCCGGGGCCGGATCGTGGGATCACCCGACCCGCCGGATCGGCCCGCCCGATACCCTGAACGCGTCTGACACGCGCCGCCGGCCCTCATCCGGCGGCGTCGGCACGCTCAGGGTCACCGGGAGGGAGTGCACCGTCGTGGCGCTCGTGGTGCAGAAGTACGGCGGGTCCTCCGTCGCCAACGCCGAGCGGATCAAGCGGGTGGCGGAGCGCATCGTCGCCGCGCGCAAGGCCGGCGACGACGTCGTGGTGGTGGTCTCCGCGATGGGCGACACCACCGACGAGCTGCTCGACCTGGCCAACCAGGTGAGCCCGCTGCCGCCGGGCCGCGAGCTGGACATGCTGCTCACCGCCGGGGAGCGGATCTCCATGGCCCTGCTGGCCATGGCGATCCACAACCTGGGGTACGAGGCCCGCTCGTTCACCGGCTCGCAGGCCGGCGTGATCACCACGTCGGTGCACGGCCGGGCGCGGATCATCGACGTCACCCCGGGCCGGCTCAAGGGCGCGCTCGACGAGGGCGCGGTGGTCATCGTCGCCGGCTTCCAGGGCGTCTCCCAGGACACCAAGGACGTGACCACCCTCGGCCGGGGCGGCTCGGACACCACCGCCGTGGCCCTCGCCGCCGCGCTCGCCGCGGACGTGTGCGAGATCTACACCGACGTGGACGGCATCTTCAGCGCCGATCCCCGGATCGTGCCCAACGCACGGCACATCAAGCACATCACCTACGAGGAGATGCTGGAGCTGGCCGCCTGCGGCGCGAAGGTGCTGCACCTGCGCAGCGTCGAGTACGCGCGGCGCGCGGGGTTGCCGATCCACGTCCGTTCGTCATACTCGACCAACACCGGCACCATGGTCACCGGATCGATGGAGGACCTTCCCGTGGAACAGGCACTGATCACCGGGGTCGCCCACGACCGCAGCGAAGCCAAGATCACGATCGTCGGCGTGCCCGACGAGCCGGGCGCCGCGGCGAAGATCTTCGACACCGTGGCCGGTGCCGAGATCAACATCGACATGATCGTGCAGAACGTGTCCACCGAGGGCACCGGTCGTACGGACATCTCCTTCACCCTGCCCAAGACCGACGGTCCGACCGCCATGGCCGCCCTGAGCAAGATCCAGGAGACGGTCAAGTTCAAGGGCCTGCTCTACGACGACCACGTCGGCAAGGTGTCGCTGATCGGCGCCGGCATGCGCTCGCACCCCGGTGTCGCGGCCGGCTTCTTCGCCGCCCTCGGTGCGGCGGGCGTCAACATCGAGATGATCTCCACCTCGGAGATCCGGGTCTCGGTGGTCTGCCGCGACACCGACCTGGACGCGGCGGTGCGCGCCATCCACGACGCCTTCGACCTCGGTGGCGACACCGAGGCGGTCGTGTACGCGGGGACGGGGCGGTAGCCATCGTGACGTCGCTGCCCACCCTGGCCGTGGTCGGAGCGACCGGTGCCGTCGGCACCGTGATGTGCGAGCTGCTTACCGCCCGCAAGAACGTCTGGGGCGAGATCCGGCTGCTCGCCTCCGCCCGGTCGGCGGGCCGCAAGGTGCGCTGCCGGGGCGAGGAGTTGACCGTCCGGGAGTTGACCGAGGCGGCGTTCGACGGCGTCGACGTCGCGATGTTCGACGTGCCGGACGAGGTCTCCGCGCGCTGGGCGCCGGTCGCGGTCCGCCGCGGGGCGGTCGCGGTGGACAACTCCGGCGCCTTCCGGATGGACCGCGACGTCCCGCTCGTGGTGCCGGAGATCAACCCCGAGCAGGTACGCAACCGGCCCAAGGGGATCATCGCCAACGCCAACTGCACCACCCTCGCGATGATCGTCGCGGTCGCGCCGCTGCACCGCGAGTACGGCCTCCGCGAGCTGGTGCTCTCGTCGTACCAGGCGGTGTCCGGCGCGGGTCAGGCCGGCGTGGACGCCCTGCACACCCAGCTCGCCAAGATCTCCGGAGACCGGGCGCTCGGCTCCCGTCCGGGCGACGTACGCCAGGCGGTCGGCGACGAGTTGGGCCCCTTCCCGGCCCCGCTGGCGCTCAACGTGGTGCCCTGGGCCGGCTCGGTCGCCGACGGCGGTTGGTCGTCCGAGGAGATGAAGATGCGCAACGAGTCGCGCAAGATCCTCGGCCTGCCCGACCTGAAGGTCTCCGCCACCTGCGTCCGCGTACCCGTGGTGACCGGCCACTCGATCGCCGTGCACGCCGTCTTCGCCACCGAGGTCGATGCCGAGGGCGCCCGCGAGGTGCTGCGCAACGCCCCCGGCGTGATCCTGGTCGACGACCCGGTGGCCGGGGAGTTCCCCATGCCGATCGACGCCGTGGGCACCGACCCCTCCTGGGTCGGCCGCATCCGCCGCGCCCTGGACGACCCGCGCGCGCTGGACTTCTTCGTCACCGGCGACAACCTGCGCAAGGGCGCCGCCCTCAACACGGCCCAGATCGCCGAACTCCTGGCCCGCGAACTAACCCACCCCTGACCCTCCGCCCTCCCGGGCAGCAGTTTCGGGGAAAGGGTGGCCATTCGCCGAAAAATGGCCACTCTTTCCCCGAAACTGCGCCAGAGAAGGGGCCGGTCCACGGGTGCACCGCTCGGCGGTCGAGGCGTGGATCAGAGAGCGCCGGCCCACGTCAGGCGCGCGGGGCCGATCCGGACGGCTGCTGAGCCTCCAGCGTTTCCCGCTCAGGCGGCGGCTAGGCGGACGCCGTCGCGGCCTTGGCGCTTCACCGTGTAGAGGGCCTGGTCGGCTCGCCGGAGGGTCAGCTCCGGGGACTCGCCGGGGCGAGGGAGGGCCACGCCCACGCTGATGGTGCGGCCGGTACGGCGGGCGGCCTCGGCCAGCCGCTCGGCGATGCGGACCGCCTCCTCGGGGCGGCTCACCTCGATCACCGCCACGAACTCGTCGCCGCCGATCCGGTACAGCTCGTCGCCGTGCCGCAGCGCCCCCTCCAGGGCCCGGGCCAGGCCGACCAGCACCCGGTCGCCGGCCTGGTGGCCGTACGTGTCGTTGACGGTCTTGAAGCCGTCCACGTCGATGGCGAGCAGGGCCGTACGTCCGGGGGTGGCCGCCGCGATGCGCTGGCCGAACGGGCCGGTGTGCCGTAGCCCGGTCAGCGGGTCGGAGCTGGCCTGCTCGCGCAGCCGGGCCACGGTGCGCAGCAGGTCCAGGGCGGCCCACGCCTGGCCGGCGAGCAGTTCCATCAGGTTGACCGTCGTCGGGTCCGGGCGCAGCAGCCGCTCGTCGGCGACCAGCAGCACCCCGCCGCCGTCGGGCGGGCCGACGGGCACCGCGACCAGCGTGCGTACGCCGGCACGGGCCAGCGCCGCGTAGTCGGCGGTGGGCGGGTGCCCGGCCTCGCCGAGGGTGTAGCCGGCGCCGTGGCGGTGGGCTCGGCTGATCATCCGGCCCAGCACGGTCGGGCCGGCCTCGGTCAGCTCGGCCCGGATCCGGGACTCCAGCTCGCCGGGGGTCGCGGTGGGCCCGCCGAGCCGTGGCGCGTCCCGACCGGCCAGGACGAGCACCGCCGCGGAGAGCGTCGACACGTCCCGGGCGGCGGCGATGGCCGCGGTCATCAGGTCCCACTCCGTCGGGGCGGAGGTCAGCGCGGCGGCGTGCCGGAGCAGCTTCTCGCTGCGGCTCTCGGCGGGCGGGCCACCGAGGGCGACGATCCGGGCGCCCAGGCGGGCGGCCAGCCGCTCGGCGACGTCCCGCCAGGCGTCCAGCTCGACCGGCTCGCACCACTGGAGGTCCAGTACGCCGATCGGCCGGCCCGCCGGATCCAGGACCGGTACGCACACCTCGGCCCTGACGTCGGGGCGGACCGGCAGGTAGTCGGGGTCGTCCGAGACGTCGGGGACGACCGCCGGGAGCCCCGAGGAGTACACCCGGCCGACGATTCCGGCCTTCGGCGGCACGGTGGAGAAGACCTGCCAGGAACCGGTCGCCGCGACGCAGCGGAGCCGGTCGTGGACCTGGAGCAGCACGGAGATGGTGGCCGGGGCGTGCCGCGCGAGCGCGGTGACGGCGTACTGGCACGCCTCGACGGCGGTCGACGCCATCGTCAGGCGGACCGTGACGTCACGGATGACTCGCTGATGATCCACAGGCACGTCGTTCCAGGTCGGGGGCCACCCGGCCGGCACCGGGTCGCCGATCAAGGGTAACCAGCGCGGACGCGATCGGCCGCCGACCAAGATCGGCCGCTTCCTTCGTACACATGTTTCATCCACAGGGTGTGGACAGGGCCTGTGGGTTGTCGGCTGCCGTGCCAGGGGCACCCGGAGCGCGGTCGGCGGCGATAGCGTGGAGGTCCCAGGCCCGTGGAGGCGCGATGCTCATCGCCCAGCTCAGTGACCCGCACGTGACCACCGGAGTGCTCGGGGCCGAACCGGCCGCCGGGCTGCACCGTGCCCTCGGCCGGGTCCTCGCGCTCGAACCCCGCCCGGACTGCGTCGTCGTCACCGGCGACCTGGTCGACCAGGGGCGCCCCGACGAGTACGCGGCGCTGCGGGAGATCATCGGCCGGTTCCCGCTCCCGGTGCACCTGGTGGCCGGCAACCACGACGACCGGGAGTCACTGCTGGACGCCTTCGGCGGGACACCCTGGCTGGGCGGCGGCTTCTCGGCGTACTACCACGTCGACCACCCCGGGGCGACCGTCGTGGTGCTCGACTCGCTGGTGCCCGGGGCCGACGGCGGGCGGCTCGACGAGGAGCAGCTGGCCTGGCTCGACGGGGTGCTGGCCGGCCGTCCCGACGTGCCCGCCGTCGTGTTCGTGCACCATCCGCCGGTCGCGGTCGGCATCCCGGCCGCCGACGCCGTCCGGCTCGCCGACGCCGACGCGTTCGCCGCGGTGATCGGCCGGCACCCCCATGTCGTACGCGTCGCCGCCGGCCACCTGCACCGGCCGGTGACGACGGCCTTCGGCGGGACCGTGCTGACCGTCGCGCCGAGCACCTGGAAGCAGGCCTCGCTGACCATGACCGAGGACGAGCGGATCGGCTGGGTGGCCGAGCCGACCGCGCTGCTGCTGCACCTGATCGACGGCGGGAGCTGTGTGACCCACCTGGTGCAGGTCAGCCACGCGACCGGGATGACCTGCGGCTACTGACCGTGCGTCCGGTCCGCCGAGGACCGATCGTCGGCAACCGGCGGCACGAATCAGTCATGTCCGGCTCATTCGGCCGACGCATGGCCGCCACCGTACATATCCGCAGGTCTGATGGTCTGCTCAGGTCGACGGGCGGCGGCCTGCGATGAGAGGCTGTCACCGACGCGGGCGACGGTCCCCCACCGTCGCCACCCCGTACCGACCCTGTCGACGGCGCGGCCCGGCCCGGCGCGAACATCGCCCGGCCACCCGCGCCGGTTTTCCCACGAGGAGATCCATGTCCAACCCCGGGATGCGTCGGGCCGCCATCGGCCTGACCGCGCTCGCCGTGGCCGCCTTCGGTGCGGTCGCGACCACCCCCGACAAGGCGGACGCCGACCCGAAGCCGGTCGACGTCACGCTGCTGGCCCTCAACGACTTCCACGGCAACCTCGAGCCGCCGACCGGGTCGAGCGGCACCATCGCCGGCCAGCCGGCCGGTGGCGCCGAGTACCTCGCCACCCACCTGGCCGCGCTGGCCGAGGCGAGCCAGAAGAAGAACACCGTCACCGTCGCCGCCGGCGACCTGATCGGCGCGTCCCCGCTGCTGTCCGCGGCGTTCCACGACGAGCCGACCATCGAGGCGCTCACCCTGGCCGGGCTCGACTACGCCAGCGTCGGCAACCACGAGTTCGACGAAGGCGCCGACGAGCTGCTGCGCATCCAGAACGGCGGCTGCCACCCGGTCGACGGCTGCGGCGACGGCACCCCGTACGAGGGCGCCGGCTTCCAGTACCTCTCCGCCAACGCCTTCAGGACGGTGACCGGTGAGCCGCTGCTCGCCCCGTACGCCATCCACAAGGTCGACGGCGTCAAGGTCGGCTTCATCGGCATGACCCTGGAGGGCACGCCGCAGATCGTCAGCCAGGAGGGCGTCGCCGGGCTGACCTTCGCCGACGAGGCGGTCACCGCCAACCGGTACGCGGCCGAGCTGCGGGCCAAGGGCGTGGAGACCATCGTCGTGCTGCTGCACGAGGGCGGCACCCAGGCCGGCGCCGGCGGCATCAACGACTGCGTCGACTTCACCGGCCCGGTCGTGGACGTCGTCAACCGGATGGACCCGTCGATCGACGTCGTCGTGAGCGGGCACACCCACCAGGCGTACAACTGCGAGGTCAACAACAAGCTGGTCACCAGCGCCAGCTCCTTCGGCCGCCTGATCACCGACATCGACCTGAAGATCGACGGGCGGACCGGTGACGTGCTCACCGCCACCGCCGAGAACGTGGTGGTCACCCGGGACGTCGCCAAGGACCCGGCGCAGACCGCGCTGATCACCCGCTACAAGGAGGTCCTCGGCCCGGTCGCCGGCCGCCAGGTCGGCACGACCGCCGAGGCGCTCGTCCGTGCTCAGGAGAACCTGTTCGGCACCCAGGCGGGCGAGTCGCCGCTGGGTAACGTGATCGCGGACGCGCAGCTCGCGGCCACCGACGACGAGCAGAACGCCGTGGCCGCCTTCATGAACCCCGGTGGTGTCCGCGCCGACCTCGACGCCGGCCCGGTCACCTACGAGGAGGCGTTCACGGTCCAGCCGTTCGCCAACAACCTGGTGACGCTCGACCTCACCGGCGCGCAGCTGTACTGCATGCTGGAGCAGCAGTTCGTCACCGGCCGCACCCTGTACCCGTCGTCCAGCGTCCGGTACACCGTGGACGTCAACGGCACGACCGCCACCGCGGCCGACCCGTGCGCCGGCACCCGCGTGGTCCGGGGCAGCCTGACCCTCGGCGGGACCGCGGTCACCGCCGACGCCACCTACCGGGTCACGGTGAACAACTTCCTGGCCGGCGGCGGCGACGGCTTCACCGTCCTGCGCGGCGGCACCAACGCGGTCACCGGCCTGATCGACCTGGACGCGTTCGTGGCGTACCTGGGCGCGAACTCCCCGGTCTCCGCCCCGGCGCTGGACCGCATCCGCACCACCGCCGAGGTCCCCGTGGCCTGATCGGCACCGTCGACGGACGGGCCCCGGAGCGTCACGCTCCGGGGCCCGCCTTCGTTTCCGCGTCGGTCCGGTCTGCCATGCTGGCCCGGTGAGCACGACCTGGCGACACCTGCCCGCACCCGCCCGTGAGATCGCGGTGGCCGCCACCGACGCCGTCACCGCCGCCCGGGAGCAGGACATCGAGGCGTACGACGTGGCGGTGGGCCGGCTCGCGACGGCCGACCGGTCGGGGTTGGTCCTCGGCGCGGTGGTCCGGTCGCTGCTGGAGGTCGGACACCCCGACGGGCTGGCCGGCGACGACGTGCGCGCGGTGCTGGAACGGTGCGTGCGCGGGGCGGCGCGGTGGCGGGCGGACGTCGACCCGCACGTGGTGCTGGTGCTGCTCGCCGGTTCCCTCGGCCTGTACGACCCGGAGGCCGACGAGGCGCCGCCCGGTCCGGCGGCGGTCGCCGCGCACGGGCCGCTGCTCGTCGCCGACCTCCTCACGGCAACCGGCCGGCCGTTCGAGGCGCACCTGACGTCGGCGTTCGCCGAGATCCACCGCACGGAGCTGCACGACTGAGCACAGTGGATCCGTTCCCCGATCGTTGCCGAGTGGGGCAGCGGACCTGCCCGGGTCGGCGTTAGGTTGCCGAAAACCGACCACGGGGGAGACCGATGGGATCCACGACGACAGCCAGATGCGCGGCGGTGGCCGCCGCGCTGACCCTCCTGCTCGGCGCCGCCGCCTGCGGCGGGGACGACTCGCCCCGCCGGGACGGCGGGGCCGCCACGGCGAGCCCGAGCCGACCGGTCGCGCCGGAGAAGCCGGCCCCGGGTGACCACCGCCTGACGATCGAGGGACGGACCGGCGCGTACGAGCTGCACGCGCCGCCCAGCTACCGGCCGGGACAGAAGACACCGCTGGTGGTGGCGATCCACTACCGGGGGGCCGACGCGGCGATGATGCGGGCGGTGACCCGGCTGGACGCCAAGGCGGACCGGGAGGGGTTCCTGGTCGCGTACCCCTGCTGCGGAGGCAACGAGGACGTCGGCTTCGTCCGGACGATGGTGGAGCACCTGATCCGGACGTGGGACGTCGACCCGGACCGGGTCTACGCCACGGGCATGTCGGCCGGGGCGGCGATGACGTACCGACTGGCGATGGAGGCGCCCGACCTGTTCGCGGCGGTCGCCCCGGTCAGCGGCGGGCTCATCGGCGGCCAGCCGGCCTCGGCCGCGGCGCAGCGGCCGGCCCGGTCGGTGTCGGTCGTGTCGTTCATCGGCGCCGACGACCGCACGGCCGACGCGCTGGAGATCCGCCTGGGCCAGTGGCGGCGGGAGTACGGCTGCGTGGAGCGACCGGCGACGTGGGTGGACCGGGCGAAGACCGTCAACCGGGTGGTCTCTACCTGCCCCGGCGGTGCCGAGGTCGTCGGCTACACCGTCAACGGGATGGGGCACCGGTGGCCGGGCGGCGCCGAGGTGGGGCTGGGCGCACCGGACACCGCGATCGTCGCGACGGACCTGATCTGGGACTTCTTCGTCGCACATCCTCGACGGCCGGCCTGAGCGCCGGACCGGCCGCCGGCGAGCGGCGAGGCCGCGAGGATCAGCCGTCGCGGCGCAGCCGACCGATCTCCGTGCCCTTCACGTTGACCAGCACCAGCACGTCGTCGTCCAGGCCGGCCCGCCGGGCGTAGCCGAGCCACGTCGCGAGTGGCGTGCCGTCGCACCCGATCAGTGTCTGGGGCGCGGCGGTGGCCACCAGGGCGCCGTCGGGTCCGGTCGTCCACCGCCCGCGCAGGTTGTTGCAGCCGTCCGACCCCCGCCACGTGCCGTCGTCGGCCAGGACGACGTGCGGAGCCTCGCGTACGCGGCCCGGCTCGACCAGCGGCAGCCACCGGCCGGTCAGCGCGTTCCGGGCCACCGGCGCGAGCGCCGACGGCAGCGGCGCGGGTGACGCCAACCAGGCCCGCGTCTCGTCGGTCACCGCCGGGGGTGTGCCTCGTGCGGGATCCATGTTGGGCGGGACGCTCGGCCGGGCACCGGGTGACAGCCGGGCCACCTCCACGCCCGCGCGATCCAGGAGTACGCGGACCACGCCATCCACCTCGAACCGGTCCGCGCGCGCCAACCAGTCGGGCAGCGCGGGCGATCCCGCCGGCCCGCACCGGTCGTCACCGAGGTTCGTCAGTCCGTGCAGGTCGGCGACGAACAGGCCGCCCGGATGCGCCGCCCAGTCTCCGAGGGACGCGTCGCAGTCGCGGAACAGGACCAGCTCCCGATCTCCGAGCCGCAGGACCGTGCCCGCCTCGACGCCCGTGCCGGTCACCGCCCAGGAGCCGACCAGATCCGTCGGCTCCACGGTGGCGACCGGAGTCGCGAGCGGAAGCGTCTGCGACGGAGGCGCCGGCTCCCCGCCCGCGCAGGCGGTCAGCAGCATCGTCAGCGCCACGATCCCGAGGGCGTACCGTCCGCGTCGCATGTGTCCTCCAAAGGCGTCAGCAGTGGGTTGGACGGGCACCGGTGGGCGGACGGTTCCCCGTAGCATCCGCCGATGCCCCGCATGTCGACCTGGGCCAGGCCGTACGACCTGGGGGACCGGGGCGATCTCCACGATCCGACAACGCATCAAGGCCCCTCCGTGGAGGGGCCTTGACCTGCTGTTACCTCTGGTCGGGGTGGCCGGATTCGAACCGACGACCTCTTCGTCCCGAACGAAGCGCGCTACCAAGCTGCGCCACACCCCGAGGCGTGCCGACAAATAGTAGCCCACCGGGTCCGAGGGTCAAACTCGGTACCCCCGTCGCCCGCGTCAGCGCGGGATCAACGTCAGCACGCTTGCCTCGGGCGGGCAGGCGAACCGGACCGGTGCCGTCGGGTGGGTGCCCAGGCCGGCGGAGACGTGCAGCCAGGAGTCCGAGCCGGGCCAGCGGTGCAGGCCCCGCGCCATCGAGCGGGGCAACCCGCAGTTGGTCACCAGCGCCCCGACGCCCGGCACGCACACCTGGCCCCCGTGGGTGTGACCGGCCAGCATCAGGCCGAATCCGTCGGCGGCCATCCGGTCGAGCACGGCCGGCTCGGGGGAGTGGCTGAGCGCGATCGACAGGTCGGCGGAGGGGGACACCGGCCCTTCCACGGACGAGTAGTCGTCCCGCTCGATGTGCGGGTCGTCGACGCCGGCCAGCTCGACGAGCCGGCCGCCGGCCTTCAGCGTGGTGCGGGCGTTGTTCAGGTCGGCCCAGCCGGCGCCGGTGAAGACCTCGCGCAGCTCCTCGAACGGCAGCGCGACGCCCTCGGTGTACTCCCGGTCGGGAAGGAAGTAGGTGAACGGGTTCTTCCACACCGGCCCGGTGTAGTCGTTCGAGCCGAACACGAAGGCACCGGGATGGTCGAGCAGGGGTTGCAGGGCGCGCAGCACCCCTGCGACGGCGGCGGGGTGGGCCATGTTGTCGCCGGTCACCACCACCAGGTCGGGGTCGAGGGCGGCCAGCGACGCCACCCAGTCCTGCTTGCGCCGCTGGTCCGGCATCATGTGCAGGTCCGACAAGTGCAGGACGCGCAGCGGCTCGGCGTCGGCCGGCAGCACCGGCACGTCGTACCGCCGCAGGGTGAACATGTTGCGCTCGACGAGGGACGCGTACGCCAGGGTGGCCGCGCCGACCGCGGCGGTCGAGGCCGCGAGCCGGAATAGTGTGCGCTTTCGCATGGCGTTCAGGGTAGTTTGACCGTCCATGAGCACGCTGAAGGACCGCCTCACCGCCGACATGCGCGCCGCCCTCAAGGCGCGCGACGAGCTGACCACCTCCACCCTGCGGATGGCCCTCGCGGCCGTCGGCAACGCCGAGGTCGCCGGCAAGGCCAAGCGCGAGCTCACCGACGACGAGGTGCTCTCGGTGCTGACCAAGGAGGCCAAGAAGCGGCGCGAGGCCGCGACCGCCTTCGCCGACGCCGGCCGCACCGAGCAGGCCACCAAGGAGACCGCCGAGGGCGAGGTGCTGGAGCGCTACCTGCCGAAGCAGCTCTCCGACGACGAGTTGGCGGAGCTGGTCGCGGGGGCGCTGGCCGCCGGCGGCTTCACCGGCAAGGCGCAGATGGGCCCGGCCATGAAGGCGGCCCAGGCCGCGGTGGCCGGCCAGGCCGAGGGCGGTCGGGTCGCCGCCGAGGTACGCCGGCAGCTCGGCCTCTGACCGTTCCCGTCCCACCGTCCGCCGTACGCGGAACGGGCGGGCACCCCGTGGTGGGGTGCCCGCCCGTTCGTCACGTCACGGATCGACTCAGCCGCCGGGGCGCCCTGGCGGACGGCCCGGGTTGGTGGGCTGGCTACCCGGCCGGCTCGGGTCGGTGCCCGGCTCCGCGCCGCCGCCCTGACTGAGCTGGATGGTCACCACGCCACCCTTGATGGTCCGGCCGTCCGGGTTGGTGCCGGCGGCGGTGCCCGCCGGGCAGCTCGAGGCGACCCTCACGTCGGAGACCACCGCGTCGAAGCCGGCGCCCTCGATCCGGTTCTTCGCGGTCTCGACCGGCAGGCACTTGACCCCCGGGATGGAGCGCTGGTCACCCTCGGAGATCTTCCTGCCCGGCGGCGTGAAGTTGATCCGCTCCTTGCCCTTCATGGCGTCGCGGAGCGTCTCGTAGACGGGCGGGTTGATGCCGTCCTTCGGGCTGTGCTTCATCTTCACGGTGGTCTGCGGCCAGTCCGGGTCGGCCATGATGCCGGCGACCGCGTACTGCTTGGTCATGGCGACCAGGGAGGCGGTCTTCTCGGAGTCGGTGGTGCCGGACTTGCCGGCGACCGGAGCCTTGACCGCCTGCTTCACCGCGGCAGCGGTGCGGCTGCCGCCGCACTTGCTGGTCGAGGAGTTGTCGCCGACCGGGCAGCGGGCGGCGTCCACGGCCGCGCGGGCGACCTCGGTGCTGACCCGCTTCTCACAGGTGGGGTTGGCGATGTCGAGCTTCTTGCCCTCCGGGTCGCGGATCTCCTGCACCGGGATCGGGTCGCAGTACGTGCCGTCGGCGGCGAGGGTGGCGTAGGCGTTGGCCAGCTCCAACGGGGTGGCCGAGGAGACGCCCAGGGTGAACGCGCCCCAGTCGTGCGCGGCCTCCTTGTCGTTGGCGAACTTCGCGTCCTGGCGCTCCCGGAACTGGATGCCGAGCCGCTTCGCCACGTCCACCACGTTCTCCGCGCCGACCTGCTGCTGCAGGGGGACGAAGTAGGTGTTGATCGACTGGGCGAAGGCGCTCCACATGGTGTGTACGCCGCCGGGCTTCAGGCCGGAGTTGGTCGGGCAGTAGAGGTTCGTCCCCTTGCAGGCGGCGGGGCTGCCCTTCTCGATGATGTACTCCGACCTGAACTGCTGCGGAGCGTTGTACGTGAAGCTGAGCGGGATGCCCTTCTCCAGCGCCGCGACGATCGTGAAGATCTTGAAGGTCGAGCCGGCCTGGTAGCCGGTGATCCCGTCGCCTCCGGTCAGCAGCGGGTTGACCGTGGCCGGGTAGTTGCCGCGGGCGTCCTTGTTCTTCTTGCGCCGCGCGGGGTCACTGTGCGGCTTGTTCTTCGGGTTCTTCGGGTCGTCGAGCTTGAAGGTGCGGTTGACCGAGAGCGCGCGGACCCGGCCGGTGCCGGGCTCCACCACCGCCACCATGGCGGCTTCCTTGGCGCTCTCGCTCTTGGCGCGCCGGACCGCCGCGTCGGCGCCCCGCTGGGCCTGCACGTCGAGGGTCGTGACGACGGTGTAGCCGCCGCTCTTGAGCCGCCGCTCCCGGTCGTACGAGGTCGAACCGAAGGTCTCCTGAGACATCCACCAGCGGTAGAAGTAGTCGCAGAAGAAGCCCCACTTCTCGGTGGCCTGGACGCAGCCGTTCGGGGTCCGCTTGTCCTCCACCTTCAGCTTGACCTTCTTGGCCGCGTCGGCCTGCTCCCTGGTGATGGCGCCGGTCTTGACCATGTTGTCGATGACGTAGTTGCGCCGGTCCACCGCCTGCGGGTAGCCGAACTTGGTGGTCGGGTCGAACGCGCTGGGGGCCTTCACCATGCCGGCGAGCATGGCTGCTTCCTCGATCTTGAGGTCCTTCGGCTTCTTGTTGAAGTAGACCTGGCTGGCGGCGTAGATGCCGTACGCGCCGTTGCCGAAGGCGGCGATGTTCAGGTAGCGCTCCAGGATCTCGTCCTTGGAGAGCTCCTTGTCGATCTGGATGGCGTAGCGCATCTCGCGCAGCTTGCGGGCGCTGGTGTCCTCGGTGGCCGCGACCACGTCGGCCGGGTGGGTCGCCGAGTACGCGATGGCGAGCCGGACGTACTGCATGGTGAGCGTGGAGGCGCCCTGCCGGTCGGCGCCGGCGCTGTTGTTGACGAAGGCACGGGCGACGCCGTTGAGGTCGACGCCGTTGTGCTTGTAGAAGTCGTGGTCCTCCGCCGCGATGATCGCCTTCTGCATGATCGGGGCGATGTCCTTGAGCTTGACGTCGCGGCGGTTCTCGTCGTACATCGTCGCCAGCGGTGTCTTGCCGTCAGAGGCCAGCAGGTAGCTGATCTGCGGCGCGCGGGCGACGGTCAGCTCCTTCGGCAGCGCGCCGAACGTCTCGGCACCCGCCTTGGCGGCTAGGCCGGACATCGCCACTGCGGGGAAGGCCGCCGCCGCGACCACCACGCCGGCCAGCAGGCCACAGATGAGCAGCGATGCGGCGTTGGTCAGCACATTGTGGTCACGTTTCCGCATCCAGGTCACCTCGACAGAGTACGCGAGCAGGGAATGAGGGGCGCTGGGGCGTCTTTTCCCCATTTCCTGCGCGCGCCGACCTCGTTGTGCTAAACGCACGACCCCCGGTCCGAGGTTGCGTGGATGCGGCACCGAGTCTCCCCCGTCCCGGGGTGGACGCGCAGCGTTTTCACTCACCCCGGCCGGGTAAGCGGGGGGCGACGGCCCGGGAAGCCGGGAGTGTCCGGAATGATGGATTTAGCCGACAACGTTGCGTAATCAGGCGACTACAGAGCATGATGGTGGCGGCGAAAGCGCCACATGTCGTCCGTGCCGCCTTGGGGAAGGCAGGCAGGGCGACCGGGGGGAATTGCCGGCTGGTCCGCGACGGGGTCGGTAGTACTGCAAGGGGGGACGTGTACACATGGGCATGATCACTGACTGGCCGTCGCTGGCGGCATGTCAGAACGGGGACCCGGACGCGTTGTTCGTACAGGGCGCCGAACAGAACGTGGCGAAGCGGATCTGCCGTAGCTGCCCCGTTCGGTACGAGTGCCTGGCCGACGCGTTGGACAACCGGATCGAGTTCGGTGTGTGGGGCGGCATGACCGAGCGGGAACGGCGGGCGCTCCTGCGCCGTCACCCGCAGGTGACGAGCTGGCGCAAGATGTTCGAGGCCGCGATGAAGAAGAACGCCAAGGACAAGGCCGGCGGCAAGGACAAGATCCTGGTCACCACCGCCGGCTGACGCCGGTCACGGTCGGCTGATCGCCGTACCGATCGTTCGCAGCCCGTCGACGTCGTGGACGTCGGCGGGCTGCGCCGTCACCGACACCGTCGGCACGGCCGGGAAGGCCTCGGTGAACCGCGTGGCCACGTGCTGCTCGCGTACCGCCAGCTGGGCCAGGGCGGCATGGGCGCGCAGCACGTCGACGGTGCCCTCGTGGCCCCCGGCCTCGGCCAGCCGCTCCGCGGCGGCCAGGCTCTCCGCCGGCCCCAGGTCCGGCACCGCCGGCCGGTGCACCCGGTTGAGCACCAGGCCCGCCAGCGGCATCTTCTCCTCGCCCAACCGGCCGGCGAAGTAGGCGGCCTCCCGGACCGCGTCCGGCTCCGGCGCCGCGACCAGCAGGAACGCCGTCTCCCGCGCCTGGAGGATGCGGTACGTCTGCTCCGCGCGCTGCCGGAAGCCGCCGAACATCGAGTCGAGCGCGGCGACGAAACCGGACAGGTCAGTCAGCAGTTGGGCGCCGAGCACCTTCTGGACGACCTTGGAGAACATGCCGAACGAGGCGGTCACCAGGCTGAACATGCTCCGGCCGCCGGTGCGGGCCGGCGCCAGCAGCAGCCGCAGCATCCGCCCGTCGAGGAACCGGGACAGCCGTGCCGGTGCGTCGAGGAAGTCCAGTGCCGACCGGGACGGCGGGGTGTCCACCACGATCAGGTCCCACTCACCCCGCGCGTGCAACTGGCCCAGCTTCTCCATCGCCATGTATTCCTGCGTGCCGGCGAAGGTGGAGCTCATGGCCTGGTAGAACGGGTTGGCGAAGATCTCCGCCGCCTTCGCCGGGTCGGTGTGCTGGAGCACCACGTCGTCGAAGGTGCGCTTCATGTCCAGCATCATGGCGTGCAGCTCACCGCCGCTGTCCTCGACGTCGATGCCCTTGACCTGGCGTGGCGTGTTGTCCAGCTCGGTCAGCCCGAGCGACTGCGCCAGGCGGCGGGCCGGGTCGATCGTGAGCACCACCGTCCGCCGGCCGTGCTGCTCGGCGGCCCGCAGTGCGAGCGCGGCGGCCGTGGTCGTTTTGCCCACCCCGCCCGCCCCGCAGCACACCACGATCCGTACGCCGGGATCGGCGAGGATCCGGTCGACGTCCAGCGGCGGCGGCGCCACGTTCTCGGAAGGCACCAATCGAGCGTATCGGGCCGGTCGGGTCCGCGCGCCCGTGCCGACGGCAGGTGTGAGTCAATCGGCCCGGACGAGGATCTCCGCCAGCCGGTCCAGACCCTCCCGGTCCACCCCGTCGGGCAGCAGCGGCAGCTCGGTCAGGGGCAGGCCCAGCTCCTCCAGGTCGGTGCGGAGCGAGTCCTCCAGTTCCCGGCGGACCGCCTGGTCGCGGGCCTCGGAGGCGAGCCCCGCGACGGTGCGCTCGTCGGCCGGCAGCCCGGCCGCGAGCAGGCCCTCGCGCAGCTCGGCGGGCCCCACCACGCGGCCGGCGGGGAGCGGTGGACGGGTGCCGTTCACGATGACCCGGCCCACTCCGAAACCGAGCGAGGTCAGTTCGGCGATCGCGTCGACCGTCTCCTGGACCGGCATCTCTTCCAGCAGGGTGACCACGTGCACCGCCGTCATCGGGGAGCGCAGCAGCGCGGAGACCCCCTCGCTCTGCGTCTTGATCGGCCCCACCTTGGCCAGCCGGGCCGTCTCGGCGGTGACGTTCAGGAAGCGGCCGATCCGCCCGGTCGGCGGCGCGTCCAGCACCACCGCGTCGTACGCCCGCCGCTGGCCGGAGGTGCGGGTGGTCGCTTCCTTCACCTTGCCGGTGAGCAGCACGTCCCGCAGCCCCGGGGCGATGGTGGTGGCGAAGTCGATCGCGCCCAGCTTGCGCAGCGCCCGACCGGCGGCGCCGAGCTTGTAGAACATGTCGAGGTACTCCAGCAGGGCCTGCTCGGCGTCCACCGCCAGGGCCCGCACCTCGCCTCCGCCGGGCGCGTCGGTCAGGTGCCGCTCCTCGTACGGCAGCGGGTCGGTGCCGAAGAGCTGGGCGATGCCCTGACGCCCCTCGACCTCCACCAGCAGCGTGCGCCGACCACCGGCGGCCAGCGCCAGGGCCAGGGCCGCGGCCACGCTGGTCTTGCCGGTGCCTCCCTTGCCGGTGACCACGTGGAGGCGGGCCGGCCACTCGGTACCGGCCGGATCGATGGGCCGCTCAGCTGCTCGCACCCGTCGAGCCTATCCAGCGGAGGGGGTCAGGCCACCTCGCAGACCCACCAACCCGTCTTCTTCACCACGGTGAACCGCAGCGGCTGGTCGGCGATCTTCTCGTCGGCGGTGGTCACGGTGAGCCGGGTGGAGACCGTGGCGCGGTCGCCGGTCTGGTTGTCGACCTTCGGGTTGCTCCACCGGAACCGGGGGTTCTGGTTGCTGGAGACGTACTTCTCCACCTCGGCGACCTTCGCGGCGATCTTCTCGTCGTCGCGGGAGTCGGCGCAGACCAGCTTGGTCGCCCTGGCGGCGTCGCGGTCCTTGTAGACGGCGGTGAGGAACTGCTCCACCGCGACGGCGGGTTCCTTGGCTCCCTC
Organism: Micromonospora sp. NPDC049497; assembly: GCF_044465805.1. Lineage (NCBI taxonomy): Bacteria > Bacillati > Actinomycetota > Actinomycetes > Micromonosporales > Micromonosporaceae > Micromonospora > Micromonospora sp. NPDC049497. The sequence goes on from NZ_JBITMC010000024.1 coordinate 71,159, forward strand.
GCCCTCCTCGGCGTTGCGGAGGGTCAGGAACGTGACGACACCGCCACCGGCGCAGAGCAGCAGGATGACCGCCAGCGCGACGGACGCGATGACCACGCCACGCTTCCGCTTCGGCGGCTGGCGATCCTGGTAGGGCGGGTAGGGGGCCGGGGGCGGCGGGATCGCGGACGGGTCCTGCCGTGGCACGGGCGGCACGGCTGCGCCGGTGCCGGGTGGGATCGGGTTGCCCGGCTGGCCGGCCGGTGATCCGGTCGGGCCGCCGCTGGGTGGTTCGGTCATCTCTCCCCCACTGGGTGCGACGTCGGCGACGAGGTGGGTCGAGCCGTGAGCGCCCGTTCCGACCGGAAGGGTAGCGGTCTATCCGTCCCGTGGAGGGGGCCGGTCCGGCGGACGGACACGGCACCGGCAGGGGCCGATCCGCGGTCGCCTTCCTTACCAGGACTGTGTCGCATATGTGACTTCTGGTCACTCGCCGTGCGCGTCCTGTTGGCGGGACTCCGGGCCCGGACCTACCGTCGCTCGGGTGGGGGGACGGGCCGGCGGAGGCCGGACCCGACGGCGATGAGTGAAGGTACGACGCCCGGAGGCAGCGGCATGCGCGACGCGAACAACATCCCCCGACCCCAGGCTCCGGCGGCCGAGTGGGGTCGCCGGTCCGGTACCGGTGCCGGCGGGGACGGCGCGTCCGCCGGCCTGCCGGTCAACGAGCGGTCCTACCGGCGGCTCGCCGAGCCGGTGGACGTCCTGCACGTGCTGGACCGGCGTGGGGAGCGCGGCCGGGACGACGAGGGCCCCGGTTACGTCATCCACCTGCCGATCCGGGTCGCCAACCTGGCCGCGGCCACCGCCCTGGCCGGCACCGTGGCGACGTCGTTGAGCTTCCTGGGCGAGTTGGACGCCGGGGATACGACCGTGTCCACCGCCGACGACCAGAACAACCGGCACCGGGTCTTCTGCGACCTGCTGCTGCCCGACCGGTCCCGCTGCCCCCAGCCGTTCGAGCACGGCGGGCCCTGCGGAGAACCCCCGGTCGCCCCGGAACAGCGTCCCGCGCCCCCACCGTCGACCGGACCGTAGGCTGTCGGAGGAAAGAGTCACCTCCACCCAAGGGAGCCCTCCACCGATGCAGAAGTGGGAATACGCCACGGTCCCGCTGCTGGTCCACGCGACCAAGCAGATCCTCGACAACTGGGGCGAGGACGGCTGGGAGCTGGTCTCCGTGATTCCCGGGCCGAACCCGGAGCAGCTCGTCGCCTACCTGAAGCGCCCGAAGGGCTAGGGGCATGAGCGAGCGCAGCGAGCGAATCATCAGGCTCAGCGCGTCGGTGTCCCAGGGCGCCGGGGAGCGAAGCGAGGCGGCGGCATGAGCAACGGACCGCACGCGAAGCTCGCCGAGCTCGGCTTCGCGCTGCCCGAGGTGGTGCCGCCGGTGGCCAGCTACGTGCCGGCCGTGCAGTCCGGGCAGCACGTGTACGTCTCGGGTCAGCTGCCGATCGTGGAGGGGAAGCTGCTGGCCACCGGCAAGGTGGGTGCCGGTGTCTCCGCCGACCAGGCCAAGGACCTGGCGCAGCGGTGCGCGCTGAACGCGCTGGCGGCCGTCGACTCGCTGGTCGGCCTGGAGAACGTCGTCAAGATCGTCAAGCTGACCGGCTTCGTGGCGAGCGCCCCCGGCTTCACCGGCCAGCCCGGCGTGATCAACGGCGCCTCGGACCTGTTCGGGGCCGTCTTCGGCGAGGCCGGCCGCCACGCGAGAAGCGCGGTGGGCGTAGCCGAACTGCCCCTGGACGCCCCCGTCGAGGTAGAGGTCATCGTCGAGGTCGCGTAACCCTCCGTTCCCGCGATCTTGCACGTTCTGCCGGGACGAAGCCCCTGAACGGGTAGGAACCGGCGACTGGACGTGCAAGATCGCGGGGGGTTGCGGACGGGGCCGTACGATCGCAGCCATGGGCGGGCATGTGACGGCCCCGGCGGCGGCCCTCGCCGACGGGCTTCCGGACTGGGTTTCGTTGCTGCGGGCACCGAACCCGGGACCGATGACGCTCGACGGCACCAACACCTGGGTGCTGCGGGCACCCGGCGCGGAGCACGCCGTCGTGGTCGACCCCGGGCCGGCCGACGAGGCGCACCTGGCGGCCATCGCCGCGCAGGGGCCGGTCGGTCTGGTCCTGATCACCCACGGGCACCCGGACCACACCGAGGGCTCGACCCGCCTGCACGACCTGCTCGGCGGTGTGCCCGTCCGCGCCGCCCATCCGACGCACACCCTCGCCGCCGACCCCCTCGGCGTCGGCGCGCCACCCCAGGCTCCCGGCCTCGACCTGCGGCTGGTCCCGACCCCGGGGCACACCGGCGACTCGGTCTGCTTCCTCGTCGAGCACCGCGGCGAGCGGGTGGTCCTCACCGGCGACACCATCCTCGGCCGGGGCACCACCGTCGTCGCCCACCCGGACGGCCACCTCGGGGACTACCTCGGCAGCCTGGAACTGCTCTCGACGTACGCCGGCGTCCCGGCCCTGCCGGGCCACGGCCCGGCGCTGGCCGACTGCGGTGCCGCCGCGGACTTCTACCTCGCCCACCGGCGGGCGCGCCTGGACCAGGTCCGGGCGGCGCTCGACGCGGGGGCGACCACCGCGGCCGAGGTGGTCGCGGTCGTCTACGCGGATGTGGACCGTTCGCTCTGGTGGGCGGCGGAGTGGTCGGTCCGGGCCCAACTGGAATACCTGGGCCGGGAATCCCACGACGGTGACCCGGGGTTGGAGCAAGCGTGACCTGCCCGGTGTGCGGAACCGTCGCCGTCCCCGGCGCCCGGTTCTGCCACAACTGCGGGGCCGCGCTGCCGGCCGCCGCGACGTTGCCGGCGGCCGAGCGCCGGGTGGTCACCGTGCTCTTCGGCGACCTGTCGGACTTCACCTCCTGGTCGGAGGACCTCGACCCGGAACGGGTCGGCGCGGTGACCGACCGGGTCCTCGCCGCGCTGGCCGGGGCGGTGAAGACCTTCGGCGGGCACGTGGACAAGCTGACCGGCGACGGGATCATGGCTGTCTTCGGTGCGCCGGTCGCGCACGAGGACGACGCCGAACGGGCCGTCCGTGCCGCGCTCTCCATGCAGCGGGCCGTCCGCCGGGTCCTCGACGACGAGCGGGGCGGCGGTGCGCCGCTCGGCCTGCGCGTCGGGTTGAACACCGGCGACGTGATCGCCGGCATCCAGGCCGCCATCGAGTACACGGTCATCGGCGACACGGTCAACACCGCCGCCCGGCTGGCCGACGCCGCCGCCGTGGGAGCGGTCTACGCCGGAGCGCGGACCTCCGCCGCCACCCGGCACGTCGCCTCCTGGCGGGCGCTGCGCCCGCTGCGGCTCAAGGGCAAGCGCGAACCCGTCGAGGCGTACGAGCTGCTGGGTCTCCTGGACGCGCCGGGCACCCGGTCGGGCCTGGGCGACGAGGCACCGTACGTGGGCCGCGAGACCGAGATCGGCCGGGTCGCCGGCCGGCTGGCCGAGGTGATCGACCGGGGTGAACCCCGGGTGCTGCTGATGACCGCCGAGGCCGGTATCGGCAAGTCCCGGTTCGCCGCCGAGGTGGAACGCCTGGCCGCCGGTTACGACGTCGGTGCCGGTCGGTACGCCGCGCACACCGGCGCCCGGGTGCTCTCCGTCCGCTGCGCCGCCTTCGGGGAGCGGCGCCGACTCGCGCCGCTGGCCGACCTGGTGCGCGCGGCCACCGGCCTCCCCGGCGACGCGGCCACCGCGCTCACCCGGCCCGCCGTCGAGGAGCGGCTGCGCCGCCTCGGGCAGCGGCTCGGCCGGGCCGGTGCCCCCGCCGCGATCGCCACCGACCAGCTGCTGGCCCTGCTGGGGTACGCCGAACTGCCCAACGGAGGCCCCACCGACCAGGGCGAGTGGAGCACCGCCCAGCCGGCCGCCGACGCCGAGGCCGTACCCAACGCGGTCGCCGACCTGCTCAGCGCCCTTGCGGGGGAGGCGCCCCTGGTGATCGTCGTCGACGACCTGCACGACGCCACGCCGGAGACGATCCGTGCACTCGGGTTGACCCTGTCCCGCCTGTCCGGGCCGGTGCTGGTGCTGCTGCTCGGCCGGCCCGAGCTGGTGCGCACCGCCGGCGCGCTGACCCGGGTGGCGGACGCCGAGGTGCACGCCCTGCCACCACTGCGCGGTGCCGACGCGTCCCGGCTGCTCACCAGCTACCTGAGCGGCGGCAAACTGCCGCAGGCCGACGCCGACCGGCTGCTCGCCACCGCCCAGGGCAACCCCTTCTACCTCGCCGAGCTGGTCACGCTGCTCATGGAGCGGGGCGCGCTCACCGCGGGCAGCGGCAACGGATGGCGGCTCGTGCCGGGCTCGCTGGGCAGCCGTCTGCTCTCCCGGGACCTGGCCGCGGTGCTCGCCGCGCGTATCGACGCGCTGCCCAACGGCGCGCGCTCGGTGCTTCGGGACGCGGCCGTGGTCGGCGACACCGTGCCGGACGGTGCCCTGGAGGCGCTGCGCGACCAGCGCACCGGCCGGGACAGCCGCCCTGCCGCGGTGGCCGCCGTCGAGCTGGAGCGGGCCGTCGAGGAGCTGCTGCAGCGCCGGATGCTGCATCGCACCCGCACCGGATTCGCCTTCGCCACACCGCTCATGCGGGAGGCCGCGTACGCCGGGGTCAGCAAGGCCGAGCTGGCCGAACGGCACGCCGCTCTGGCCCGCTGGGCCGCCGACCCGCCCACCGGGTCCGCCGCGGTCGGTGGCTTCACCGAGCCGGCCCGGGACGACTTCGTCGCCGCCCACGTCGAACGGGCCGCGGCCCTGGCCGACGCCGTCGGGCTGCGGCCGGACACACCGGCCCGGGCGGTCGTCCCGCTCGGGGTCGGCGCTCTCGGCCGCTCCGCCCGCCGGTCGCTCCAGGCTGGCGAGCCGGCACTGGCCGTCGAGTACGCCGAGCGCGCCGCCGAACTCGCCCGGGGCGCCGTGCCGGCGGCGGACCGGGTGGTGCACGCCCGGGCCCTGCTCCAGGTCGGCCGTCCGGCCGACGCGCTCGCCTTCGCCGAGAAGATCGCCGCGAACGCCGGTGACGAGGCCGCCACCCGGGCCAGCGCGCTCCTGCTCGCCGGTCAGGCCCACCAGACGATGGGAGATCAGGCCCGCGCGGTCTCCTGCTGGCAGGAGGCCCTCCAGGTGGCGACCGCCGGAGACCTGCCCACGCTGCGCGCCTCGGCGATGCGCCGGCTCGGCATGGCCGACTTCATCGCCGGACGGCTCGGGAAGGCGAGCAGCCGGCTCGCCGCGTCGTACCAGGTCAGCGTCCAGGTGCAGGACCGGCGGGGCCAGGCGTGGTCGTTGCAGAACCTGGCCTGGGTCACCACCACCCGGGGCGACTTCGCCGGCACCGACGCGGTGCTCGGCCGGGCCGCCCGGCTCTTCGCCGAGTTGAAGGACCCGTACGGGCGGGCGTGGTTGCGCGGCACCACCGCGTTCGCGCGGCTGCTCGCCGGCCGGCTCCGCGAGGCCTGCCGGATGGCGCAGGTCTTCCTGCCCTTCGGGGAACGGGTCGGCGAGGCCTGGGCGGTGGGCACCCTGCGCGCGGTCGAGGCGTTCGCCACGGCGGAACTGGGCGAACTGGCCGAGGCGGACCGGCGTGCCCGGCGCGCGTACCGGGAGTTCGCCGCCGCCTCCGACGACTGGGGGCGCGGGTTCGCGCTGGTCGTACGCGGGGTGGTGGCACGCGGGCTGGGCGAGCCCGAGCACGCCGCCGATCTGCTCACCGACGCCATGTCGTACGCCGAGCGCACCTCCCACCCGCTGCTCACCGGGATGGCCGGCACGCTGCGCGGCTTCGTGGCCCTGGACATGGGGGACTGCGAGACGGCCGAACAGGCCGCCCGTGCCGTGCTGACCGCGGTGGAACCGCACAACCCGCAGGCACCCGCCCAGGTGGGTCCCCGCGTGCTGCTGGCCACCGCCCGGTTGGCCGCGGGTGACTCGGCGACCGCCGTCGGGCTGCTGGCCCCGGTCGCCACCGCCGCCGCCAACTCGCCGTCGCTGCTCTTCTCCCGCCGGCAGACGATGGCCCGGTACGCCTCCGCCCTGCTCGCCCACGGCCAGCGCGAGCAGGCGCTGGACTGGGCCCGGCGGGCGGTCGACGCCCCGGCCGAGGACGTTCGCAGTCAGGTCATCGCCGCCAGCGTCCTGGCCGAGGCGCTGGCCGCCTGCGGCCGACCGGAGGAGGCGTTGGCCAGCGCCGAGGAGGCGGTCCGCCTGGCGTACGCCACCGAGCAGCGCAGCGAGCGTCGCGCCGCCGACGCCCTCCGCGCCCGCCTGACCCCCGGCTGACCCCTCCCGCCCCCTCCGCGCCCTCGTCGCCCTCGTCGCCCTCCGCACCCTCGTCGCCCTCCGCCCGGCAGTTTCAGAGAAAGAGTGGTTATCCGGGGTGGAATGACCACTCTTTCCCTGAAACTGCGGGCCGCGGTCGGGTGAGTGGGTGGGTGGGTGGCGGGGCAGGTCTGGCGGTTTCGGGGATGCGGCTCGTCGGAGGTGACCGCTAGCGTGTCAGGTCCGGGGTGCGGTCCACTGTGTCGACCGCCGGGGTCAGGGGAGGGCCGTGATGAGGCTGCCGCGTTCCGGTGCCGGCTGGACGGTCGCCGTCTTCGGCCTGCTGGCGCTGCTGATGGGCGCCGTCGGGCTGGTCTGGCCCGAGGCGCTGCTGCGACTGCTCGGGTTCGAGGTGCCGGTGAGCCGCGCGGCCGGTGACTACACCGGCACCTTCCTGACGGCCTCCTCGATGGCCTCCTTCAACATGGGCGTCTACTACCTGCTCGCGACCGCCACCGAGTGGCGTCCCTTCTACCGGTTCACCGTCTGGTTCCGGCTGGTCACGTTCACCGTCTTCACCATCGCGGTGCTCTCCGACGTGGCACCGGACCGGTTCTTCGGGGTGGCGGCCTGGGAGGGGCTGGGCGCGCTGGCGACCGCCGCCGGCCTCTGGTGGGACGCCCGCCGGGCCGCGGGCACGCCGACCGGCGACGCCGGGACCGCCGCGCGATCGGGAAGGGCCGATGCCGTGGACGTGGATGCCGATGCCGGGGACGCCGGATCCGGTACGGGGCCCGTAGACGCCCCCGCACCGGGTGCGGCTCGCTGAGCGACCGGTCCCGTTGGGTATTTTCGAAGCTGTGACCGACACCCCGTCCGGCGGCCTGCCGATGCCCATCGTGCCCGGTCTGACTGATCTGAGAGTGTTTGCCCGAGGTGGGTACGCCACGATCTACAAGGCCACGCAGATCTCGGTCGGGCGCGAGGTGGCGGTCAAGGTGGAGAACCGCACGCTCGACAGCGAGCGCGACCAGGCCCGCTTCCTGCGGGAGGCGCGTGCCGCCGGGACGATGTCCTCCCACCCGCACGTGGTCGACCTCTTCGACGTCGGGGTCACCGTCGACCAGCACCCGTACCTGATCATGGAGCTGTGCGACGGGTCGTACGCCGAACGGATGCGCACCTCGCCGCTCGGCCCGGCGGAGGCCCGGGACCTCGGGGTGAAGATCGCCGACGCGATCGCCCACTCGCACGCGGCCGGGGTGCTGCACCGGGACGTGAAGCCGGCCAACATCCTCTACTCCCACTTCAACCCGGCGGTGCTGGCCGACTTCGGGCTGGCCGTGCTCGCCGAGATGCGCGACTCCTCGGTCGCGCTGGAGGTGCTCACCCCGGCGTACGCGCCGCCGGAGATGTTCAACCACAGCCCGCCGTCACCGGCGGTCGACGTGTACGCCCTGTGCGCCACGCTCTACGCGGTGATGCACGGCCGTCCGCCCCGCTGGCGCTCCGAGCGCAACCCGAGCCTGGTGACCGTGCTGGAGATGTTCCACCAGCCGGTGCCCGGCCTGCCCGGCGTGCCGGAGGCACTGGTCGACGTGCTGCGTGCGGGCATGTCCAACGACCCGGGGGAGCGGCCCGACGCCACCGAACTGCGCAACCTGCTGGCCGGTCTGAGCCTCCATCACGACGCGGAGGACCGGGCCGTGTCGGCGCCGCACCGACCGGTTCGGAGTTCCGGCCCGGCGGACCCGTACGACGGCCGCCAGTCCACGCGGCCCGCGCCTCGTCCGCCGCTGGAGGACCCGCACCCGACCGTGCCCACTTCCGACCGGCGGTGGCGACGGCGCTGGTTCCTCGGCGGGGCCGGGATGGTCGCCCTGGCCGCCGCGGTCGGCGCCGGTGCGCTGCTCGCCGACGGGCCGTCCGACCCGATGCCGACGCCGACGGCCGGCGTGGCGGCGACCAGCGGGCTGCGGCCGGCCTGTGCGGGGACGGCCCAGCTGCCGTCCGGCGCCGGTTGTGCGGACGAGCTGGAGTGCTTCGGGCCGATGCAGGTGCGGGGCGCGCGGGCCAGCGCGGAGCGGGTGTCCTGCGTGCGCGAGCACACGTGGGAGAGCTACGCGGAGGGTGAGCTCCCGGTGGGCCTGGTCGGTGCCGGTTACGACGAGGTCAGCGCCGATCCGGTGGTGCGCCGGGTGTGCAGCCCGAGCACCTTCCGTCTCACCAGCGGCATCACGTACACCAACGGGTGGAACCTGGAGGTGCTGCCGCCGAGCGGCGTGGACACCGACCGGACGTACCGCTGCCTGGCCGGGCGGGGCGTGGACGGGCTCGTCACACCGACCCTCACCGCCAGCTGACTCCCGGCGGCCGACCGGGCCGTCACCGTCAGCGGTGTCGCTCCCGCACCGCGCGCAGCGCCTCCCGGTTGTCGAGTGTCTCCAGGGTGTCGGCATCGATGCCGTAGAGCCCGTCGGGCGCGGGCAGGCTGGGCGTGGTCGGCGGCAGCGCGGCGCGCCGGTCCCGGTGCGCGGCGCCGGCCACTCCCGCCACGGCGGCCAGCAGCACGGCCACCAGCGCGAGAACCACGCCGAGGAAGTCCTGCCGGTGCCACACCAGCAGCGTCACCAGAAGCGCCGTCGCCGCCAACGCCGCGACGACCGCCACCTGTCCTGCGCCGGGCCTCAGTAACCTCACCCGTACCAGCATGGCGATGCCGGCCCGCCTGTCAACCGTGGACGGTGGCAAGAGACGGCCGAACCGCCGAACCGGATATGAGTAAGCGTCGCTTGTGAAGAAAACGTTACATCCGTTGACGTTTTGTCGGAGATGCGGCTCTTCTCCACGCGACATTCATTGCCCGCGATCTCTAGAGTGACGGGGGTCGAGCGTCGCCTCGACGAATCCCGTCGTCCACCGGAAGGCGTCCACATGCCACGACCAACCCGGTCCCTGGCCGCAGCAGGAATCGCCGGCGTTCTCCTCGCCGGTCTGGCGGTCGCACCCGCCACCGCCGCCCCCGACCCCTCCGGGTGGGGTCGCCCGGTCGTCCCGGACCGGACCAGTCCCGTCGAGGCGCGCCGCGTCGACCGGGTGCCCACGCCCACTCTGGACTGGTACGCCTGCTACGGCGACGCCGAGTGCGCCACCGTGCGGCTGCCGCTCGACTACGACAACCCCAAGGGCGCGACGACCGAGGTCGCGCTGCTGCGCGTCAAGGCCCGCGACCAGAAGAACAAGATCGGCAGCCTCTTCCTCAACCCGGGTGGACCGGGCGGGTCGGGCACCGACATCGCCCTCGCCGCGCCGTACTTCCTCGGCGACGAGGTGCTCGACCGGTTCGACGTGGTCGGTGTCGACCCGCGTGGCGTCGGCGCGAGCGAACAGGTGAAGTGCTTCCCGTCGGTCAAGGAGCAGGCGAAGGCGTACGCCGGGCTGAACGTGGCGTTCCCGTGGACGAAGGCGGAGGAGAAGGCGTACGTCGCCTCGTCGAAGGCGGTCAGCCGCGGCTGCTCCACGACCGGTCGTCCGCTCACCGGAGCGATGTCCACGGCCGAGGTCGCCCGCGACATGGACGTGCTGCGCCGCGCCGTCGGCGACGAGAAGCTCACCTACCTGGGCTTCAGCTACGGCAGCGCACTCGGGCAGTACTACGCCAACATGTTCCCCGACCGGGTGCGCGCGCTGGTGATCGACGGCGTCCTCGACCCGACCGCGTGGGTCGGCCGCAAGGGCGACAGCCGCTCGCAGGAGGACCGGCTGCGCAGCGCGCAGGGGGCGTACGCGGCGCTGCGGGAGATCCTGGTGCGGTGCGAGAAGGCCGGCGAGGAGCTGTGCTCCCTGGCCGCCGGTGACCCGGTCGCCTCGTTCGACCTGGTGGCGACGCGGCTGCGGCCCAAGCCGGCCGTGATCGACGATCCGGACTTCGGCCCGTTCACCGTCACCTACGCCGACTTCGTCGCCTCCACGCTCGGGGCGCTCTACGGTCCGTACGGCTATGAGCAGGTCGTCGGCCTCACCGCCGAACTGCTGGCCCTCACCGACCCGGCGTCGTCCGCGGCGGCCCGGACCGAGGCCCGCGCCGCGATCATCCGGCTCGCCGCGGAGGCCCGCCAGCAGCGTGGCTACGACTTCCCGTACGAGAACGGCCTGGAGACGTTCCTCGGGGTGGACTGCACCGACGCGTACCACCCGAAGGGCGCCGCGTCGTTCCCCGCGCTCGCGGCGAAGGCCGACCGGCGGGACCCGTACTTCGGGCGGCTCTGGGCCTGGGGCACGTCGCCCTGTGCCCGGGACACCTGGACGGTCCGCGACGAGGACCGGTACACCGGCCCGTGGAACCGGCGCACCAGCTCACCGGTGCTGGTGGTGGGCAACTACTGGGACCCGGCCACCAACTACCGGGGCGCGGTCGGCGCGGCGAAGCTCCTGCCGAACAGCCGCCTGCTGAGCAGCGACAGCTGGGGGCACACCGCGTACCGGACGTCGGAGTGCGTCACCGGAGCGGTCGACGCGTACCTGCTGCGGCGTACGCTGCCCGCGAAGGGCACGGTCTGCGTCGGTGACATCCAGCCGTTCGCGCCGCTGCCGGAGGTGCCGGTGGCCACCGAGCGGGCGGACGCGTCGAAGAGCGCCCGCGTCGCGCAGGACGCGCCGGGCCGGGGTGAGCCGAAGCGGCTCCCGCCGGTGGTCGCGCCGCTGCCGGCGGTGGGCACGCTGACCGTCCGCTGAGGACGCCGGGGTGGGGGGGGGGGGGGGGGGGGGGCCCCCCCCCCCCCCCCCCCCCCCCCCCCCCCCCCCCCCCACGCCGGTGGGGGTGGGGGTGGGGAGGTGGGTTAGGAGGCGGGTCAGGGTGGTTCGGGCGCTTGTGACCGAGACCTGTTGGCCGATGATCGCGCG